>JAITVC010000256.1 GCA_031286005.1 Bacteroidales bacterium | reverse complement strand
GCAAAGCCCATTTCGGGTATTCATTTTCAATTCTTTGATTGCCTTGAAAATGTACAATTTTTTGTGGTGCATTCAATTCACACAGTTGCCCAAGAATTTTCAATTCATCATTCATTTTTTGGTTTGATATAACCGGCAATGCTTTATTATTTGGAAAATTCATATCCCTGTATCTGTCAAGAATGGCTTTGGAATGCTTGTTTAGTTCAATAATAAGACTTTCGGATGTTTTTTGTGTAACGATTCTAATTACGCCTTGGTTTATATCTGACTTTGAAAGTTTTGCTACATCCGAATACCGCAATCCGGTGAAACAACAAAATAAAAATACATCTCGCACACGTTCAAGATGTGCTTTCCCAACATAACTTGGCAACAATTGTAATTCTTCTTGGGATAAAAAAATGATTTCTTTTGAATTGCCGTCAATGCCTTTGAACCTTGGCTTAAATGTTTCGTGTGCCGTACCGTTATAATAGCCTTTTTGTGCCGACCAACGCAAGAACCAACGTGCATAATCAATATTTTTGGCAACGGTAGTATTTATCATTTCCTTTTTGTACAACCATTGCATATATTTTTGCATTGTATCATCATTCATTTTGTCGAAATTCAATTTTTTATCGAATGCCTGTAAATGCGCCTTGATTGCCTTAAATTTTTCGTATGTAGCCGACCCCCATTGATTTTGCCCGCCAACTGTTTGCGTGAATAAATCCATTGCTTTGAAAAAATCAACTTCGCTTTCATCAAGCGTTGCCGAAAGCGTTGTTTTGCGCCCGACCATATCGTTGAATAAGTCCTTTATTTCGTCCAATGTGGGTTTGCGCTTTTCAAGCAATTCATACCGGGCAAATATGTCATTGACAAAGGCGCGGTATTCGTCAATAGTACGGTTAATGTCGGTTGTTTTTTGTCCGCCTTTGTTCTCAAACCCCGGTAAAGCGTGTTGTGATGTATTGTCCCAAAATGCGGCATCCACATTGTGTCCAGTCGGAAAGTCGATGGCGGTGCCGGCATAACTTATCCGCATACGGATAGCAACGTTCTTTCCGTTTTGTGCATCGCCTTTTTTGCGGGTATGCAGCAGAAATTTTATGCTTCGTTTGATGTGCATTAAAAGAACTTATCGCGGTGAGTGTCAATAAGCCAATTACCCATTTCCCTGATGTTTTTTTCGAGTTCAAGAAAGTCAGGCATACGCACGCCGATGGGTGCGGTGATCACACGTTTCCCGCTAAATTTCCCATGTTCAAATGTGCAAATCAAACCGCTTTTACGGTCAGTACAAACCCAATGAGACATTTTATCGGGACTTTTTTCAACTGTAAATCTTCCCGTATTTTTATTTTTGTACATTGTTCCTTTGCCAAGCAGCAGCCAGTCGGCGGATACATTGAAGTCCTTGCACAGCCACATCAACGCATCCAAATCGATTACCTTGTAGTTGGTTGGTTTTGCCTGTTCAGGCTTGCGCATTTCGGTACGGATATTGGAATATTTAACACGGTTTAAGCCGTGCGCATTGCAGAACGTTTGCAGTCCGGCAAGTTGTTTGGTGCTTATCATTACATCCAAAACCTCAAAAAAACGCTTTTGAATGGATAGTATTTCAGGGCGGATGATTTTTAGCATGGTGAATTTATTAGATTTTAGTTTCACGATGCACGCCTATGCAATTTTTATTTGAATCCAGAAGCAGTGTGATTGAATAACTATTTTCTGTCCATGTATAGAAAAATCCTTGTTCATTATTCCAGTCTGTTATCGTACATGGACTAAACGATGTTTGCATCCCAACTTTTTCAATTATTTCATCAAGCGGCTTTTCACGTAAGTTCCCTAATTCTGCAAATCCTTGTTGAAGCAATGTGCTTTTAGCAGTAGATAGACCCGCCACAAAATACCCTGTGAATCCACCAATGCACAATCCAAGCAAAATAGCTATTACGTTGAATCCGGAAATAAGACCTGCAACACTAAGCCCTATTAATGCAAATGCAATCGACATAGAATGTTTATTCATAATATTTCTATTTTAAGTTTAAAATCTTCCATCATTTTTTCAAAATATGTTTTATTCACATCGGCATATTCGTTGCCGTTGAGCGCTGCCGCTTCGAGCGTATCAAAAATGGCTTGCGGCATTACCGAATAATAAGCCGGTATGCCGTAGTAGTCGGATACTTTAATGTTTATAGTATTCATGGCTTGATATAATAAGTTGTATGTTATTTGTTACAAAATCAGGTATAGTGTTTGTTTCATTAAATTGTTTTATATTATCTAAAAACCAATCAGTAAATTCTTTTGGCACATATTTAACGCTGTTTTTAGCTTGCAGTTTTTTATATTCGGTTCCGTACAGTGCGCTACTCAAATCTGAAAGTTCCTGTTCATCAAACGTTTCTTCATCCTGCAGTATTGATGTAATGTAACACTTGCAGTCAGCATGCCAACCATTCCAATCAAATGCTTTCGGGTATTTACCGGCAAGTTTTAAACATAAATCGCAATTTTTAGATGGATTATTTGAAGTATGAATTTCATAACCAACAACAAAATCCATTTCTTGCCAACGCTGAATATCTGCATTGCGATATTCTCTGTTTATAGTATCATTACCCATTATTCTATTTCTTTTTATTACTGAACACCATTGTGCCGCCGTTCTTTTTTACCACATAGCCAAGCACCAACGAAATATGGCGTATGTTTTTCCATGCAATATCCATAGGTTCATGTATTAACGTGCCATCATGGTAGGTTGTTTCATTAGAACTGTATGCCCGGATATAATCTTCCGATTTCCCACGTTGT
>JAITVC010000201.1 GCA_031286005.1 Bacteroidales bacterium | reverse complement strand
GGACTGGACAAACGTGGTCAAAGCAGTTCTTTGAATCCGCTCCAAATCGTACCCCATAGTACGAAACAGAAACGTAAATCGCTGTATTAGAACGAATTTCTACTTATGTATTAAATTCCTTAAGAAGTCAATAACTTGTTTCGATAATATTCGTACTGCTGCCTCCGCATTTTTATTTCGGCAGGCAATCCTTCGGTGGCTGAGCTTGTCGAAGCCACTAATGCTTCAAACTTATCCAAAATTGCTACAATGCGGTTTTGTTCTTCGAGGGGTGGGATGGGGATTCTGAATTTACCCAACTTATCTCCATGAATACGAATTACTTTTGTACCTGTTGCGTTTTGTTTCTTATAATCAAAGAACATAGGCGTTTGAAGATAATAAGCCAAATATTTAGGGTTTTCGTTGTGTTTGAAAATATATGTTTCGCCACTTATACATATTTCACCATCACCAAGCCAAGCCACAGTTTTACAAACATCTTCTACATTTTCACTTGTCGTTGCAATTATCAAATCGCCTTTTTGTGCCTTTTTAAATTTCCTCGCTGCTTCTTCTGACACAAACGATTTTGTCTTATCTGCAAATGTTCCGTAATAGGTATATATCTGACCATAATGAATACAGCCGATACCGCTTTCGGTAAAGTCCTTTTTTTGCAATCCGTTTCCTCTAATCAATTCACCTATCTCACTCATAGTCAGCCACCTAACACCCATCCCCCCTCCCTATTTTGTTGAATGTCAGCAGTTTACTGCGGTAGTATTCATATTGCTTCCGCCTTGCCTCTAACTCTGCCTCTAACTTGGTGAACTTATCGAGGATATTGACGATTTCTTGTTGGATGGGGAGAGGAGGAAGAGGGATTTGGATATTTTCAACAGTTTGCCTGTCTATTGTTGGAACACCGCCATCTCGCCTTTGCGATTTCAAATATGGTTCTTGTATTTTGAGAAAATAGTAAAGGTATTTACCATCAATGTCGTTAGGAGTTGTTACGACAAAAGTCCCGTCAGACGACCAAAAATCCACACTACTCCAAACAACTTCGCCAACACTTTCCGTATTGATTACCATTGTTTGATTTGCTTTGCGATTAAATTCAGTATAACGACCAAGCGGAATTAATCCTCCGTGAAAAACAGGATAACTGCCATCATCTGTAAGTTCTTTTTTCGTAAGACGTTTTCCTCTCAGAACTTCGCATACCTCGCCCAATTTCTTAAACTCCACTCCTTTTGGGCAAAGTTCTGCTATCATTTGTTCTATTTTATTCATTGTTGCCTCCTCTTTGAATGGTCGTTTCGACTTCGCTCAACGATCGATTTAGTTCGCTCGACGATCGCTCGGTGGCTTCGACTTCGCTCAACGACCGGGTTTTCGTTCCCTGAGCGGAGCCGAAGGGAACAATTGGCGGCTTGTTTTTGTAATGGCTCTCATTAACACATTCTGATAATTCATGCAATTTTTCAGACATGCCATTTATCAATGCTTCCTTTTTCTCTCTACTCCAACCTTGCACTTGTTTTTCTCTGTAAAACGCCTCGTCAATTATCTGAAATTCTTCAAAGTAAACAAGTTTTACAGGTAAATGCTTTTTTGTAAAATTAGCTCCTTCGCCATTTTGATGCTGTTGCAAACGACGGTCTAAATCATTAGTGCTGCCTGTATAATATTTGCCATTGGCGCATTCTAAAATGTACATATATCCTTTCATTCTAATGTGTTTTTACATATTCGCTTGCATAGTCGTTTCGGCTTGCTTCGCTCAACGGCCGGGTTTCCGTTCCCTGAGTGAAAATGGATCAATATTTTGTTAGCCATGGCTGCCTCCTTTCTTTCCGGCAATAAACTGATTTTCTTGTATTTTTATTTTATTCATGGTTTATCTCTCTCATTTCGTTTATCAATAATGCCTGCAATTCGTCTTTGGGTAATAATAATTGATATTCTGCCACACCAATGGGCTTGTTTATGTCTTGCAGGGCAATTTCTACGTCCAAGTGGTCGCGGTCGGCACACAGAATAATTCCTATGGATTGATTTTCGTTTTCGCCTTTTTCCAACTTGTCGAGTAGCGACAAGTAGAGGTTCATTTTGCCGACATATTCTGCCTTAAAACTTCCAATCTTCAATTCAATAGCCACCAAACATTGCAACCCACGATGAAAGAAAAGCATATCTGCAAAATACTCTTTATTGTTGTACTCCAACCGGTATTGATTGCCGATAAAACTAAATCCTCTACCAAGTTCTAAGATAAAGGATTTGATTTTTTCCACCAGTTTCTTTTCCAATTCCAGCTCTTTTACCGGCTGCGTAATGCCAAGGAAACCGAGATTATAGGAATCTCTAAACACATTGTTGGCATAATCGGCACTGACGGCGGGCAGTGTTTCTGTGAAATTGTTTGTTTTCAGCTGTTTTTGAGTGTGGCTATACATATCCATTTTTATGGCATTGAGCAATAAATCACGCGACCAATTTTTTGTTATTGCTTCGTTTGCATAAAATTCTGCTTCCAAATCATCACGCACCTTATTGACTAACAACAAATTATGTCGCCATGGCAAAACTGCGACGCTGCATCGCAGTTTTTGGTTTGCCAAATGATAACGCTCATAAAAGCGTTTCATGTCCCACAGATTACGTGGCGATAAGCCCATATCGGGGAATTCAGCTTTCAAATCAACAGATAGTTGTTTGACTACACTGCTACCATATCCTTCTGTCAGCTGTTTTTCAAACAGGAGTTTACCTATATTCCAATAAACAGATTGTGTCGTGGTAGTAATTTGACGGGCAAGTGCAGTACGGGCAGATCGGATATGCTCTACCGCTTGATGTAGAATATC
>JAITVC010000214.1 GCA_031286005.1 Bacteroidales bacterium | reverse complement strand
ATCATTAACAATCTGTGCATAGATATCTCTGTTGCTACGGAAAACCGATAAGCGAGGTGAAACCTCCGTACCTTTGATTTTCTTGCGAAGACGCAGTTTAATGCGTTGTCTTCTGTATTCTTTTGTGATTGGCATATCTGTTTATTTTGTTTCGATGTATGAATTGTGCCATACATCCCTGTGTTATTATTTACTTGATGCTGATTTACCGGCCTTTCTGCGCAACACTTCGCCTTCAAACTTGATACCTTTTCCTTTATACGGTTCGGGTTTGCGATACGAACGAATTTTAGCCACAACCAATCCCAACAATTCCTTGTCGTGAGACATCAGTGTAAGCGTTGGGTTTTTACCTTTTTCTGCAGTTGCCGTAGCTTTGAGTTCTGCGGGCAATTGCATGAACAAGTTGTGCGAATAACCCAACGACAATTCTAAAATTTGTCCTTCAACACTGGCTTTATAACCAACACCGACAATTTCCAATGTCGTGCTAAAACCTTCCGAAGTCCCTTTTACCATGTTTGCTACTAATGCACGGTACAAACCGTGAAGTGCACGATGGCGTTTTTGGTCGGTCGGACGAACAACATTGGCTGTTGAACCTTCGATTTCCAATTTAATATCCGGATCCATCGCAAGTTTGAGCTCGCCTTTGGGTCCTTTTACCGTGATCTCATTATTTTGAGCGACTTTAATTTCTACGCCGCTGGGGATGCTAATGGGTGCTTTTCCTATTCTTGACATGACTCTTTTCCTCCTACTGATTAGCTTACAAAACAAATAACTTCACCACCCACATTTTGCGTGCGTGCCTCTTTATCGGTCATCAAACCGTGAGACGTCGAAATAATCGCAATACCCAAACCATTCATTACTCGTGGCAGATTTTCGGTATGGGCGTATTTACGCAAACCGGGTTTACTAATACGTTCAATCGTTTTGATTGCCGACACTTTGGTTACCGGATGGTATTTCAAAGCAATTTTAATTGTGGGTTTGGCTCCATCTTCAAATTTGTAATTCAAGATGTATCCTTTTTCGAACAAGATTTTCGTAATTGCACGTTTCATGTTCGATGCCGGCACTTCCACCATCTGGTGTTTGGCCATCACTGCATTTCTAATCCGAGTTAGAAAATCTGCAATTGGATCTGTTATCATTCGTTGTTTTGTTTTGTGCGGTTATCCGCGGATTTGACTTTTGATGACTCTTTATTGCATCAGAGTATCGATTATTTGTTTTTTAGATTAATAGGTTAATTTTTAACCCTTACCCTTTTACTTCCTATCGTGCAAACAATAGGATTACTACCAACTCGCTTTCTTCACGCCGGGAATCAAGCCTGCCAACGCCATTTCACGGAAATTAATACGCGAAATACCAAATGTGCGCATGTAACCTTTCGGACGACCGGAAAGTTTGCAACGGTTGTGCAAACGTACCGGCGAAGCATTTTTGGGAAGGTGTTGTAAACCTTCGTAATCTCCGGCTTCTTTCAATGCTTTACGTTTAGCGGCGTATTTGTCCACTAATTTTTGACGCTTAAGCTCTCTGGCTTTCATGGATTCTTTTGCCATAGTCTTAGTTATTTTTTACGAATGGCATACCAAATTCTTTCAACAATGCATACGCTTCTTTGTCCGTGTTTGCAGTGGTTACGAATGTGATGTCCATACCATTAATTTTATTCACTTTATCGATGTCGATTTCCGGAAAGATAATTTGTTCGGTAATGCCGAATGTGTAATTACCACGTCCGTCGAACCCTTTATCGCTGATACCTCGAAAGTCGCGAACACGTGGAATCGAAACCGTAATCAAACGGTCTAAAAATTCGTACATCTTTTCGCCACGCAACGTTACACGAACGCCAATCGGCATACCCGAACGCAATTTGAAGTTCGAGATGTCTTTTTTGGATTTCGTTGGAACCGCTTTTTGTCCTGAAATTTTCGTCATTTCATCAATGCCGGCATCAATCTGTTTTTTGTCGGCAATAGCAGAGCCTAACCCTTGGTTTAGGCAGATTTTTTGCAAGCGAGGAACTTGCATGATGGATTTATAGCCAAACTCTTTTTTTAGAGTAGGTACCACCTCGTTACGGTATTTGTCGGCTAATCTTGGTGTATATTTCATTACTTAATGACCTCCCCTGATTTTTTAGAGTAGCGAACTAATTTGCCTTGATCATCGCGTTTGCGCCCAATACGCGAAGCTACGCCATTGCTCACCACCATAAGATTAGAGATATGAATGGATGCTTCTTTTTTCACGATGCCGCCTTGCGGACTCTTTGCGTTCGGTTTAGTGTGTTTCGAAACCATGTTGATGCCTTCAACAATCGCGCGTTGGTCTTTTACCTCAACCGAAAGCACTTTGCCTTCTTTTCCGCGATCATTACCGGTTAACACCTTCACCGTGTCTCCTTTTTTGATATGCAATTTCATTTGGATAAGTTTTTCGGTTTTAAAGCACTTCTGGTGCAAGTGAAACAATTTTCATGAATTGCTTTTCGCGCAATTCGCGGGCTACCGGTCCGAAAATACGCGTTCCGCGCATTTCTTCATTTGCTGAAAGTAGGACTACGGCATTATCATCGAAACGGATATAAGAACCGTCAGCACGACGCACTTCTTTTTTCGTTCTTACCACTACCGCTTTCGATACCGCTCCCTTTTTGATGTTTCCGGAAGGGATGGCATCTTTAACTGAGACTACGATTTTGTCGCCTACGCTTGCATAACGGCGTTTTGTACCTCCGAGAACTCGGATACAAAGCACATTCTTAGCGCCACTGTTGTCGGCTACAGATAATCTGGATTCTTGTTGTATCATAACTATTTAACTCTTTCGATAATTTCAACTAAACGCCAGCACTTGTTTTTGCTCAAGGGTCTGGTTTCCATAATTCTTACGGTATCTCCGATATTGCACTCGTTTTTCTCATCATGTGCCATGAACTTCGTGGATTTTTTCACGAATTTTCCATACATCGGGTGTTTTACTTTACGTTCGACAACTACCGTGATTGATTTGTCCATCTTGTTGCTGGCAACAAGACCAATCCGTTCTTTTCTTAGATTTCTTTCCATACTGGGGTCGATTTATTGAGCTTGTTGTTCGGCAAGTTCGCGTTTTTTTAACTCTGTTAACAAGCGAGCGATGGTTTTTCTGTTTTCGCCGATTTTCTTCGGATTATCCAAAGGTGAAATGGCATGGGTCAATTTCAACTTGGTGAGTTGGTTTCGTTCTTCCGTTAAACGTTCTTTGATGTCAGACGTTGATAACTCTTTGATGACTTCTATTTTCATTGTTCTTTGTTTTTTGTGCATCGGGTACGTTTGAAAGCACCCCTACGATATTATTCGGCTACGTAATCGCGTCTTACGATGAATTTGGTTGAGATCGGCAATTTTTGTGCCCCCAAGCGCATAGCTTCTTTGGCAATTTCTTCCGAAACACCTTCGGCTTCAAAGAGAATACGTCCAGGCGTTACTCGAGCCACAAAATATTCCGGCGCACCTTTACCTTTACCCATACGTACTTCGTTAGGCTTTTTAGTGATGGGCTTGTCCGGAAAAATGCGAATCCACATTTGTCCTTCACGTTTCATATAACGTGTAATGGCTTGACGAGCTGCCTCGATTTGACGTCCTGTGATCAACGTTGTTTCCAAGGCTTTTAAGCCAAACGAGCCAAAAGCGATCTCGGCGCCACGTTTCGTGTTGCCTTTCATTTTGCCTTTCTGCTGTTTTCTGAATTTAGTTTTTTTCGGTTGTAACATTGCTTATTTGCTGAGTTGTTTAACTGTTGTATTGTTGTGTGTTGGCAAAGCCTTCAATTAACGATTAGACAATTAAACGGTTAAACATTTTATTTCTTATCACTTGTTGTTCTTCTACGTTCTCCGCCACCTCTACGCTCACCGCCACCGCGGCGTTCTCCGCGATGTTCGCCGCCACTGCGACGTTCGCCACCAGATGCCGGTTTGTCGGTATTCATTCCGCTGAATGCCGGAACGATATCGCGTCTTCCATAAACGATGCCTTTGCAAATCCACACTTTGATGCCCAAACGACCATAAGTAGTGTGAGCTTCCGCCAAAGCATAGTCGATGTCCGCACGTAAAGTGTGCAACGGTGTACGACCTTCTTTAAAGTGTTCGGTACGCGCCATTTCTGCACCTCCCAAACGACCTGAGATTTGTATTTTTATACCTTCGGCGCCCATACGCATAGCTGACGAAATCGCTGTTTTAATCGCTTTACGATACGAAACACGACCTTCCAACTGACGTGCTACGGAAGCAGCTGTAAGCAAGGCATCCAATTCCGGACGTTTTACTTCGGATATATTAATTTGGATTTCTTTTTGCGTGATTTTTTTCAACTCTTCTTTGAGTTTATCTACTTCCGATCCGGCTTTACCAATAATCATACCCGGACGAGCCGTGTGAATTGTAACGGTTACGAGTTTAAGCGTGCGCTCGATATTGATTTTTGCAATACCGGCTTTGGCCAAACGTGCATTGAGATATTTCCGAATTTTGTCGTCTTCGACCAATTTGCTTTCAAAGCGTTTGCCGCCAAACCAATTGGAATCCCATCCGCGGATGATTCCTAATCTGTTACCTATCGGGTTTGTTTTGTGTCCCATGAATATTGATTAATTAATTTTCTGATTCCGTTGATTCTACTTTTGCAGCCAATTGTTCGGCACGACTTCCCAAGATAAGGGTAATGTGGTTCGAACGTTTGCGAATGCGATAACCGCGACCTTGTGGAGCCGGACGAAGGCGTTTAAGCATACGACCGCCATCGACAAACAATTCTTTAATGTAGAGTTGTGCATCTTCCATACGAACTCCTTCATTTTTTGCTTGCCAGTTTGCGATAGCCGAACGTACCAATTTGTGCATTTTCGGAGCAGCTTCGCGATGGCTGAATTGCAGGATATTCAAGGCTTTTTCTACATCCAAGCCACGAATCATATCTGCCGTTAAGCGCGTTTTTCGGGGGGAAGTCGGATTGTCCACCAATTTGGCAACATATGTTGTCTTTTTGGCTTCTTTGCGAGCTTCGGCGCTATTGTGTTTTCTTGATCCCATATTTACTTTTGTTGAGTTGTTTAAACGAACTAACGATTAAACGAATTAACATTTTATTTTTTACCTTTATCTTTGTTTCCTGCATGTCCGCGGAAAATGCGGGTTGGCGCAAATTCGCCTAATTTATGACCAACCATGTTTTCAGTTACAAAAACAGGTATGAATTTGTTCCCGTTGTGAACTGCGATGGTTTGTCCTACGAAATCCGGGGAAATCATCGATGCGCGCGACCATGTTTTAATGGTTACTTTTTTCTTGCTTTCTTGAGCTGCGAGAACTTTTTTCTCGAGGCTATGGTGGATATACGGACCTTTTTTTAATGAACGACTCATAGCGGATTATTTTTTACGTCTTTCGATGATGAATTGATTAGATTGATTTTTCTGACGGCGTGTTTTGTAGCCTTTCGCCGGCATACCCTTACGTGAACGTGGGTGTCCACCGGTTGCACGACCTTCACCACCACCCATCGGGTGATCTACCGGGTTCATCACAACACCACGAACGCGCGGACGACGGCCTAACCAACGTGAACGGCCTGCTTTCCCAGAAACTTCCAAACTATGGTCTGTATTCGATGTTACCCCAATCACGGCCTTACATGCTTGCAACATTTTACGAGTTTCTCCGGAAGGCAATTTAATGATGGCGTATTTATCTTCACGACTCATCAATTGAGCATTTGTTCCTGCACTGCGAGCCATTTTAGCACCTTGTCCAGGACGCAATTCAATGTTATGAATAATAGTACCCAAAGGTATGTCACTCATAAACAAAGCATTTCCAACATCTGGCGTAGCTTCTTTACCACTCATCAATTTTTGTCCAACTTGCAATCCGTTGGGGGCAATGATGTAGCGTTTTTCACCATCGGCATAAACCAACAACGCAATACGTGCAGTACGGTTTGGATCGTATTCGATAGTTTTCACTGTTGCAGGAATACCATCTTTATCACGTTTGAAATCGATGATACGGTATTGTTTCTTATGACCGCCACCAATGTAGCGCATAGTCATCTTACCGGTATTGTTTCTACCTCCCGATTTTCTGGCGGGTGCCAATAAGCTTTTCTCCGGCGTTGAGGTTGTTATTTCCTCGAACGTGCTCGCCAACTTTGTTCGTTGACCCGGGGTTGTCGGTCTGAATTTCTTTAAAGCCATCTCTTATTAAATGTTGCTATAAAAATCAATATTTTCACCTTCTGCTAAGGTAATGATTGCTTTCTTGAAAGCGTCTGTGCGACCTTTGATAAATCCGGCTTTGGTATAGCGGGACTTCACTTTGCCAGCATAACTGATGGTATTCACATCAACCACCTTGACATTGTAAAAGTCTTCAACGGCTTTCTTTATTTCTACTTTGTTCGCCTTTTTGTCTACGATAAATCCAACACGATTCAACTTCTCTGTGAGATGTGTCATCTTCTCGGTTACCATCGGCTTTAGAATTATGCTCATTTCTTCTGTTTTTTTACTTCTTTATATTTGCTTAATTTTCAGCGTAAAAACTGTTTAAGGCGTCAATTGATTCCTCCATAAACAGCAGATTATTGGCGTTCATAATATCATAAGTGTTTAGATCACTAACATTTACAACTTTAATCTGCGGCAAATTTCGGGACGACAAAGATACGAAAATATTTTGATTTTTCACAATTAAAAGTGATTTTTTTTCAAAAATATTTAATTTTGTCATTATTTCTGCCATTTTTTTGGTCTTCGGTGCTTCAAAAGTGAAATTTTCAACCACCATGATACCTTCTTTTTGCGCTTTATAAGACAATGCTGATTTACGTGCCAAACGTTTCAGTTTTTTGTTCAACTTGAAGCGATAATCGCGCGGTTTCGGGCCAAATACACGAGCACCACCACGTAGCAACGGCGAATTAATATCCCCGATACGTGCACCGCCACCGCCTTTTTGTTTGCGAAGTTTACGGGTTGAGCCGGATAATTCCGAACGCTCTTTGGCTTTATGCGTTCCTTGTCGTTGATTTGCCAAATATTGCTTAACATCCAAATAAATCGCATGGTCGTTAGGCTCAATACCAACAATCTCGTCGTTAAGGGTAACTTTCTTTGAAGTTTCTTTGCCCTCAATATTTACTACTTTTAACTCCATCTTTCTAATTTTAAATATGAACCTTTAGGACCTGGAACAGAGCCTTTCACAAGGATCAGATTCTTTTCCGGTACAATTTTTACTACTTCGAGGTTGATCATTTTACGGTGCTGATTACCGGTTTGTCCTGCCATACGCAAGCCTTTGAACACACGAGACGGATACGATGAAGCGCCAACAGAACCCGGAGCACGCAAACGGTTATGCTGACCGTGTGTGGTTTGTCCTACCCCTCCAAATCCATGACGTTTTACTACGCCTTGAAATCCTTTACCCTTGGTAAATCCAGCCACATCAATATATTCGCCTTCAACGAATACATCCACATTAAGCATTTCTCCAAAAGCTTTGCGACTGCCTTCTTCAAAGCGTGTAAACTCCATCGAAATTTTTTTCGGTGTCGTGTTTGCTTTGGCAAAATGGCCTTTCATT
>JAITVC010000145.1 GCA_031286005.1 Bacteroidales bacterium | reverse complement strand
TGCTGAAGCCAAAAGTTATTTAGCGGACGGTCATTTTACCGAAGGTTCGATGGCGCCTAAAGTCCGGGCCGGCATTTATTTCGTGGAAAACGGAGGAAAAGAGTGTGTAATCACTGAAGCCGGACAACTTGGAAATCCAAATTGCGGCACCCGAATTGTCGGATAAATTTGGTTATTTCATTTTTTTTTCGTACCTTTGCAGACTGGGGTAAGTCTTAGACGACCAGCTCCTACTTATTCCCCCAGGGTCGGAAGGCAGCAAGGGTCGGTGGTTGTAGCGGTGCGATGTAAGTAGCTTACCCTTTTTTTTATATAATAAACGCTATGGAAACGGCAACAATACGTCCGAGTTGGGACGATTATTTTATGGAACTGACACGCGCAGTAGCGCAACGAGCCACCTGCAACCGTGGGCGTAGCGGCTGTGTCATCGTGCGCGACCGTCAACTTTTGGTTACGGGCTATGTTGGCTCCCCAAAAGGTCTGCCGCATTGCGACGAAGTTGGACACCTTATGAAAAAAACCATTCACGAAGATGGACATATTACCGAACATTGCGTGCGCACCGTTCACGCCGAACAAAATGCCATTTGTCAAGCGGCTCGCCGTGGAATTGCATTAGACGGCGCAACATTATACTGCAAAATGACGCCTTGCCGGGTGTGCGCCATGCTTATCATCAACTGCGGCATCAAACGTGTGGTTTGCGAATTTAAATATCACGCAGGATCAGAATCTGAACAGATGTTTGCCGACGCAGGCGTGGAACTGGAATTTTTCAATGAAGAGGTGCTGAGTTATAAATAGAACGTCGTGCCGAGCGTACTAACATGAAACTAACCTTTCATATCCATTATCATACAGAGTTCGGACAAACTCTAAAAATCGTTGGAAGTCCTACCAAACTTGGCAAAGGCAATGTGTCCAAAGCGCCCTACATGTTTCACGAAGGGAACGGCTTGTGGACATTGAGCGTTGAAATTCCCAAAACCACAAAACCGTTTACCTATCGCTACGTTGTTATCGACGAGCGCAATGGCTCGCAATGGGGCGAACTATACCAACCCGATCGCGAATTGAGCGTGGACAACAGGCAAACCGAACTCCAAATATTCGACCAATGGCGGCCGCCGTTCAGAGGCACAGGAGTAGCTATACCCGTGTTCTCAATACGCACGGAAAACGGCTTGGGAGTTGGCGAATTTCTCGACTTAAAACGCATGGTTGATTGGGCCAATGCGTGTGGGTTAAAACTGATCCAAATCCTTCCGATAAATGACACTACGGTTAATTATTCGTGGCTGGATTCCTTGCCCTATGCGGCAATATCCGTATTTGCTCTGCATCCGCTATATTTAAATATCGAACGTTTAGGCCGGTTTTCAACATCCGAATTAACCCGATACCGCAACTTGTGCAAAACGTTAAACGCCTTACCTCACATGGACTACGAGGCAGTAATGGAAGCCAAATGGTCGTATATTCACAAGTGCTATAAAAAAGACGGTCAAAAAACATTTGCAACCCTTGCTTATCAAGAATTTTTTGAAAAGAATGCCGATTGGCTGCAACCTTATGCCGTATTTTGCGCACTGCGCTACAAATATCAAACCTGCAACTTCTCTAAATGGGGCAAGTATTCAACCTATTCCGAAAAGGCTATTCAAGCCTTTATCGAGAAGAATTTCGATGCGGTTGCCGTGCACTATTTTGTGCAATATCATCTGCACGCACAACTTCTGGAAGCCTCTCAATATGCCGTCGGCAAAGGTGTTTGCTTGAAAGGCGACATCCCGATTGGAGTATACAAACATAGCGTGGATGTGTGGAAACAGCCTGCTATATTCAACACCGATTGCCAAGCCGGAGCGCCACCCGACACATTTTCGGCAGTTGGCCAAGTGTGGGGATTTCCCACCTATAATTGGGATGAAATGGCCAAAACCAACTACGCTTGGTGGCGCCGAAGACTCAACAAAATGGAGGATTATTTCCAAGTGTTCCGCATCGACCATATTTTAGGCTTTTTCCGCATTTGGGAAATACCATTGCAAGCCAATGACGGACTTCTGGGATGTTTCTCCCCTGCCCTGCCGTTGTCGATTGAAGACTTACTGCAACGTGGCATACAATTCGACTACGATAGATTGTGCAAACCGTACATAAACGACAATGCAAATGAAGTAATCTTTATCGAAGACAAACATCAAAAAAACTATTTCCATCCCCGCATTGCATTTCATTCAACACAGTCGTATCAAGATTTAGACCATCAAACAAAATCCGCTCTAAACGAACTTTACAACGATTATTTCTATCATCGGCACAATGCCTTTTGGCGCAACATTGCAATAAAAAAACTGCAACATTTGAAAACCGCTACAAACATGATGATTTGCGGCGAAGATTTGGGGATGGTACCGGATTCTGTGCCCGACGTGATGGCCGAACTGCAAATATTGCGCCTGATTATCCAGCGCATGCCTGGCGATCCCAATGTGAAATTTGCAGATTTAAACCACTCGCCGTATTTGAGTGTATGCAGCACAAGCACACACGACATGAACGGAATCCGAAGTTGGTGGGAAGAAAACGCCGACACAACCCGTGAATTTTACTACAACGAATTGCACCAAAACGGCAACTACCCTCAAGTTTGCGAGCCGTGGATTGCTCAGCTCATCCTCGAACAACATTTGCACGCACCAAGCCTTTGGGCTATTTTCCCCATACAAGATTTGTTTGCAATAGACGGAAACCTGCGTTTAAACAATCCCCAAGCCGAACGCATCAACGAGCCCGGAAACAACAAACACTACTGGCGTTACAGATTTCACCACACCATCGAAGAGATGATGAACTTCACCGATTTCAATCTAAAACTCGCCGGATTAATCAGCCTTGCACAACGTTAGCCAACAAATACTATTAAAATTTGGGGACAGACTTATTTTATGCGGTTATAAAACAAATATCCTTCCAAACCATTTATTGAGATTACATCCGTTTCTTTTTCGTAAGAACCGTAAAAACTGACAATTACGAACGTGTAATCATCACTACAGAGAATATATTCCATTTTTTTTTCATTATCCGGAATTTCGAAGTACTCCTTCACAATTTTTTTCAACGGAATAGAAAAAACACGATTCTCTGAAACTACGTTTATTAAAAATTCTCCTTTTTTGTAAGCGTAATTGATTTTTTCGGACGTATTTTTATTGTAATCACGATATGCTACCACAATTAGTGTGTTGAAATCATTATTTAAAGCATGAACACTATTATTGAAAGATTTATAAATAGAAAAATCTTCTACATCTTTTTTGCCATTATCAATATCCAATTTGTCGAAAATTTTGTAGATAGATTCTTCGTTTTGAATGGTATCGGCAAAAAACGACCGAAAACTTTCCCTGCCATAGGTGTGATCTAAATATGTCAGTTTATCTTTTATTTTTTCTTTCGTTTTCAACT
>JAITVC010000212.1 GCA_031286005.1 Bacteroidales bacterium | reverse complement strand
GACCGCTTGTTCTTTGAACGAACGATCGTAATGACTTTTGGTTTTTTTCATACTACAAAGGTAAGATTTTTTTAGTATCTTATCTTATACTCCAGAATTGGTTACTAAGTCCAGTTTTTTAGCGTTTGGTTAGTCGCATGATAGCTTTACTTATTTCCATTATGGCCAGCGGGGCGAAAGAGAGTACAGCAATCCATATCCATTGCGTGGCATTTAGTTTGGTGATGTGAAAAATGCCGTGCAAAGCGGGTATTTCAAGCACCACGAACATTAAGCCTGCCGAAACGCCGATAGCGCCCCACAGCCATTTGTTGGTAAACATGGTGCGGAAAGCGGATTGCGTTGTGGAACGAACGTTAAAGATATGCGTAAATTGGCAGAGCGCCACTACGGCAAACGTCATCGTTTGTCCGGCTTCTACGCTGGTTTGCAGACCAATCCGGAAAGCAATCAACGAAAGAACGCCGATCATACCGCCTTGCAGAAATACCCGTGTTGCGAACTTGCGGTTCATGATATGTTTGTGCGAATCTACGGGATTGCGGTTCATTACACAGGAATCCGCCGGATCAACACTCAACGAGAGTGCAGGCAGACTGTCGCTAACTAAGTTTATCCACAAAATATGGATCGGCAAGAGTGGCGTTACCCAATTGGCCAGCACGGCGATAAACAAAACAAGGAGTTCGCCGATATTGGTCGAAAGCATGAAATGTATAGCCTTAATAATATTGTCATAAATCCGACGACCTTCCTCGACCGCCGAAACGATAGTCGCAAAATTATCATCCGTCAGTACCACATCGGCCGCCTCTTTCGACACATCCGTTCCGGTGATACCCATCGCCACGCCAATATCGGCCAATTTGAGCGCAGGCGCATCATTCACACCGTCGCCCGTCATGGCTGCGATTTCGCCACGACTTTGAAATGCTCTTACGATACGGACTTTGTGTTCGGGTGATACACGGGCATACACGGCAATATCTTCTACAACAGTTTTTAGTTCGCTGTCCGAAAGTTTTTCGATGTCAATTCCAGTTAGAGCCTTGTCGCCTGGTTGTTTGATGCCCAATGTTTCGGCGATGGCCACAGCGGTAATCTTGTGATCGCCGGTAATCATAACCGGTTTGATGCCTGCCGAGATACATTTCTCAACGGCTATTTTCACTTCTTCGCGTGGCGGATCAATCATGCCGAGCATACCGATAAACGTCAGTTCGATTTCCAAAGTGGACGGTTCTATGGTTTGCGGCAATGCGCTGATTTCCTTACTTGCAGTAGCCAATACACGCAAGGCGGATTTCGCCATCGTTTCGTTGGCTGTTCGAATATTGGCCTTTTCGGATTCGGTTAATTCAATGATTTTTCCGTTTAACAACATGGTATTGCAACACGCCAATATCTCGTCCAATCCTCCTTTAACATACACCGTTAATTTATCGCCAACTTGATGCACGGTGGTCATCATCTTTCGTTCGGAATCAAACGGAATTTCGGCCACACGCGGCATGGATTTTTCCAAAACGTCTTTATTCAAATCAAATCTCAATCCGATAGAAAGCAAAGCCGTTTCGGTAGGATCGCCAGTGTGATTACCGTCAGATGCTAATTTTGCATCGTTGGCTAAAATGGCCGTTGTGAGCAGAGATTTTTTATCGTCCGTCAGTTCGGGCAACGTTTTATCCACATCCACAATTTCGCCATCGGCATAAAGTTTCACAACCGTCATCCGGTTTTGCGTCAGCGTGCCGGTTTTGTCGGAGCAAATTACCGTAGTACTACCCAATGTTTCCACAGAAGGCAACGTGCGGACAATCGCATTCTTTTTGACCAAACGCTGCACGCCTACCGCCAACACAATAGTCGAAACAGCCGGCAATCCTTCGGGAATAGCCGCCGCCGCAAGGCTCACGGCAATCATAAACATATCCAGCGGAGCGTTGCCATAAAGCAGTCCGACTACAAAAATCAGCGCACAAATCATCAAAGCAGCCGTGCCGAGAAATTTGCCGAGTTTATCCAACTTAACTTGCATCGGCGTTTTAGTTTCGGAAAACGCTTGTATCATTGAGGCAATTTTTCCCACTTCGGTATCCATTCCGGTGTGAATGACGATTCCTTTTCCACGACCGTAAGTAACGCTACTTGAAGAAAAACCGAGATTATCTCTGTCGCCAAGCGGAACCTCATCTTCGAGAATGGGGTACGTAAATTTCTCTTCGGGAACGGATTCTCCCGTAAGGGCGGCATCGGTTATTTTCAGATTGACGGCTTCGGCTAATCGCAAATCGGCAGGAATGGAATCGCCGGTTTCGAGTTCTACCACATCGCCCGGCACCAATTCTCGCGACTCAATGACCTGCACTTGTCCATTGCGAAGAACTTTGCAATGCGGTGCAGACATTTTTTCGAGTGCTTCGAGCGATTTCTCGGCTTTGGCTTCCTGTGCCGTACCGATGATGGCATTCACAATCACGATGACCAAAATAATAATCGCATCTGTAAAGCCCTCACCATTGAGATAACCCACAATGCCTGAAATAGCGGCAGCCGCGAGCAACACAATAATCATAAAACTTTTGAACTGCGCCATAAAACGAGCCAACAAGGTTTTGCCTTTCTTTTTGGCAAATTCATTGGCGCCGTATTGTTCAAGGCGTTGTTTGGCTTCATCGGCGCTAAGCCCGGTTTCGAGCGAGGTTTCCAATATTCGGGCAACTTCTTCGGCGGAGATGTTGTAATATTTGGGGTTTGGGGTTTGAGGAATCATTTTTTAGTATATTTTCTTGCAAAGATACGAAAAAAAAGTGAAAAGTGATTAGTTAATAGTGATAAATGAATAGTGAAAAAATAAAATTTTGCCTTTGTTTGAAATTTTTTTGTATCTTTGTATCCTTTTCTGTAACAAAATAACCAATATTGACTGCACATGCAAGTTTTTAAATTCGGTGGCGCCAGTGTAAATTCGGCAAAAGGAGTTCGGAATGTGGCGCAAATCATCGCACGGCATTCGGATAAACCTTTGGTGGTAGTGGTTTCGGCTATGGGAAAAATGACCAATGCTTTGGAGGATTTATTAGCTGCCAATCGCGAAAAGCGCGATGCTATGCCGTTTTATAACCATATTCGCAACTATCATTTGGAAATTGTGGAAGACCTTTTTCCGGATAAATCGCACCGTATTTATTCGGAGTTGGAAGGTGTGTTTTATGCCCTCATGAATGCCTATAAATTGAGCGAAGAGGACTATGATTTTCAATACGACCAAATGGTGGGGCAGGGCGAAATGCTCTCGTCGAAGATTTTAAGCTATTATTTGCAGCAAACGGGGGTTGCTAATCAGTGGGTGAATGTGAAAACGTGCATTTCAACGGATAGCACGTTTAGGGAAGGCAATGTTAATTGGCATCAATCCGAAATCCAAATTCGGGATGTGGCGAAGAGTGTGTTTTCGACCCGCAATTGCTTGACGACACAAGGCTTTCTTGGCGGCGACGATAAAGGGCGGATGGTTACGCTTGGACGTGAAGGCTCAGATTATTCCGCTGCAATCTTTGCCTACTGTTTGAATGCCGAAAACCTAACCATTTGGAAAGACGTGCCGGGCTTTCTGAATGCCGATCCGCGCTATTTTAAAGATGCCAAAAAACTCGACCAAATCACGTATAGCGAAGCCATCGAATTGGCGTATTACGGTGCAACCATTATTCATCCGAAATCCATCAAACCGTTACAAAATAGGCGCATTCCGCTTATCGTTAAATCGTTCAACAATCCCGAAGCCGAAGGCTCTGTAATTTTGAACCAAACGTCTGAGAAGTCGAAAATGCCTTGCTATATCTGCAAACCCAACCAAGTGTTGATTTCGATTTACCCCAAAGATTTTTCGTTTATTGCCGAGCAAAATCTATCGTATATCTTTTTTGTGTTTGCCGAAAATAATGTAAAAATTAACTTAATTCAAAACTCGGCGGTAAGTTTCACGGTTTGCGTGGATGAAAATAAACAACGCTTCGATGATTTGATTGCAGCTTTGTCCAACAATTTCAAAGTGCGCTACAACAACCAGCTGGAACTCCTTACCATTCGTCATTACGGCGAGCAAGACGTCAAAAATTGTGTTGGCGACAGAACAGTTTTGCTGGAACAGCGAAACCGCACAACCGCACAGTTGGTGGTGCAAAAGAAACTTTAATATTTTTTGTAAATTCTTAACTTTTTTCTATAATGTCGAATAAAATCCATACCTTAAAACAATCACTTTGCTTTCTTCTATCTTTCTTCATTTTATGGCCTGTATTCGCAACATCTTCTAATCAACAACCCAAATCTCCGGATTCCTCAGAAATCATCCGTGTCAAAATTATCGGAATGTCGGATTTGCATGGTCGATACTTACCTTACAACCATACGCAAAAACGTCCAAGCGAGGGCGGATTACCATACGTAGCTTCGTATGTCAGACAAGAACGTGCCGACACAACCCAGAACGTAATATTTTTGAATGGCGGTGATTTGTTGCAAGGCTCGATGTCGGCCTATTATTACAATTTTTTAGACACCAGAGAAATATATATGCCATCTTATATGTTGGGTGAGATTGGTGTCGACGCCTCTGTGATGGGAAATCATGATTTAGACATGGGACATTCGGTTTATAATCGCTTTATGGTTTCAAGCGTAGCGCAGAATAGTGAAGTATTAGGCGCTAATGTGTTCCTGAAAAGCAGAAGGAATGTTCACTACAACAAACCTTACATTTGTATTTACAGAGGCGGCTTGAAAATTGCTGTTTTAGGTTTGACCACACCTGTTCTGACCGGTTGTGTAGCTACCGATATTTCGCCTATTGTGGAGGTCAGGGATATGCTGCCGTCGGCCGAAATTTGGATGGAGCGCATTAAGAACGAAGAAAAGCCGGATTTAATCATCGGTTTGTTTCACGCTGGATTTAGAGATGCAGTCGCCGAATATGATAGTTTGCCTTGCACGGATGCAAACGACCCCAAATATATTGCGAAGCATGTGCCCGGTTTTGATGGCCTCATTTTAGGGCATAAACATCGAATGATTGTGGATAGTATCCATCATAATGGCGGGCAACCGATTTGGCTGATAGAGCCCGGTTACAATGGGCGAGATGTTGCCGTTTTAGATTTTGAAGTTGAAAAAACACCCGGACAAAAAGCTAAAATACGTAAAGCGACAGGCGAGCTCGTTAAGGTTTCAAAAACGCAAACCCTTTCGCCCGAAATGTTGGTTAAATATACGGAAGAAGAAAAACGTATTGCCACCGCAGCAGATAAGTTTGTAGCCGTTATGAAGGATTCTGTCATTACCGAAGATGCCCTTTTGGGGTCGAGTTTTTATGTTGATCTCGTTCACAAAATACAGTTGGATTCCAGCAAGGCCGAAGTTTCGTTTGCTGCGCCGCTTATAGTGCATGGTTCCATTCCGCCGAAAGACCTTACATATAGTGATTTATTACTGCTTTACCGGTTTGAGAATGATTTGGTGCGCATGTGGATGACCGGACGGGAAATTAAAGATTATTTGGAATATTCCTACGGGTTATGGATTAATCAGATGCATTCCCCAACAGATCGGTTGCTGAGAACTACAGAGCTAATCAACAAGCAAAATCCAAATTGGGAGCAACGCTTGGAAATTCCGCAGTATAACTTTGATTCCGGCGCCGGGTTAGACTATGAAGTAGATGTAACCAAACCAGCCGGACAACGGATTAGCATAAAACGTATGTGGAGTGACCGGGTCTATCACGCAGATAGCGTGTATACGGTCGTTGTTAACTCCTATCGTGCTTTAGGTGCCGGAGGACACATGGAATTGGGGGCAAAAATCAATCGCAGTCAACTGTGGGAGCGTTTGACCACTGTTTTGGATTATGCACAAGTTAGAGAATTAATTCACGACACATTTATGCAGGAAAAGGAAGTTAAGGCATTTAAATATAACAATTGGAAATTTGTTCCGGAAAGTTATATTACCCCTAACGTGCGCCGTGCGATTTCCAAAGTATGGTAAAATAACGTGATTTATTTATCGCGAACACAGCGAAGAGAAAATCCAAGATTTTTGAAGTTCATCGTATATTGCGGATTGATCCGTCCATAAACATCGTAGTTCAAGTAGTAAGCATAGTCAAAGTCCAGTTCTGATTTAGACCAATAATAGGCTTTCACATCGTGATGCATAATCTTCAATCCTTGCGATGAACATCCACCACCTAAAGCGCCGCCCCAAGTTTTGATAAAGGCTATTTGAGTTTGCTCGGCGGTTACCATGTGATTGCTACAGTCGGTTTTATTAAACAGCACTTTGTTTAAGTCGCAGAAATCCTCTTTAGTGGGAACACGCCAAGGCTCCGGACAAAGAATATCCCCAAAGCGAGCAACCGCACACCAAGAAAAATAATGACCGGGATAACCGGGATTGTTACGACAATCGGCCGTATAAGATATAAGGTGGAGTGTATTATTATCCGGATTGAATGCCGTTTTGTCGCAAGCCGTAGCTTGTACTGCATCCGACCAGATTTGACTAATTCCCTGCCCTTCTATCGTCCATTCCTGTTCGGAAGCAAAACTGACTTGGCCTAAACTCTCGTTAGAAAGGCTATCTGCCCATAATGTGATGGAATTGCAACTTGCAGTATCGGCAACAGTGTTGGTAAAATTTTGTGCTGATGTGGTTAACCCAATAGCAAGGAGGAAAGCTTGAAAAAGATGTTTTTTTATAGTTGGCATAAATTATACAAAAATTTGTACAAAGGTACAAAAAAAATGAAAACAGATACGATAAAATGAAAAAAATATTGCGGTTTAAAAGCTAATCGTCTACAACGGCACATGTTCAGAGAAATATAAACTATACCATTCCTTGCGGTTAAGATTAATTTCATTGCCTGCAAAGATTTTCTTCAATCTTTCGGGTTTGGTTGTTCCTGTGATGACTTGCAATTTTGGGTCGAGGCGCAACAACCATGCGGTTGCGATGCCCGATTTATCCACGTTGTAGAGGCGTGCCCAATGGTCTAAAACTTCATTCAACTTCGGAAACTTCGGATGGTCGATAAAAATGCCCTCAAACATACCGTATTGAAATGGCGACCACGCTTGAATATTGATTTTATTTTGCTTTGCATTGAGGAGGATGTTGCCGTCTTTTTGAGTGGCTTCCATGCGAATGGAATTGGAGTACATCAAACTGTCGATGGCGTAGGTATGCCCCAAACCCATCTGAACTTGATTGGCCACAAGCGGTTGCTCGATATAGGATTGGAAGAAATCAAACAACTGTGCCGTTGCATTTGAAAATCCGAAATGCTTTACTTTGCCTGATTTGTTCAGGATTTCAAAAGTCTCGGCAACAACTTCCGGATCGGCCAAAATATCCGGACGGTGAAGCAAAAGCACGTCCAAATAATCCGTGTGGAGATTTTGCAAACTTTGTTCCACTTGTTTGATGATATGCTCTTTCGAGAAGTCGTACCATTTCGCCGTTGGACTTTCCTTGCAAATGCCGCATTTGGACTGTAATATTATATCTTCACGTTTAATCGGCATTGCTTTCAGCGCATTGCCAAACAACTGTTCACACTTGCCGTTTCCGCCATAAATATCGGCATGATCGAACATGTTATAGCCCGCTTCAACGGCGGTATTAATAAGCGTTTCGAGGTCTTTATTCGTCATCTCGTTGATGCGCATGCAGCCGATGATGATACGTGGGGCTTGTTGGGGGCTAGGGCCGATGGTGGTTGTTTTCATGGTGTGTTTTATAAATGTCAATATAAAAATATATCTGTAACTAATATCTCTTTTGCATTGTTTCGCATTACATATTCGATAACACAAATATCCTCAATATTGACATACTTTTTGCCATCTAAAATGTAAGTTTCCGAAGTGTCGAATGTGGTTAAGAATTCTCTTATTCTGCTATAATTTAAAGCTCTGTTGGAGAGATCGTTTATTTTACCACCCTTGTAATTTTCAAAATATTGGCCTAATACTTCCGCTGCAACAGTTCCAAAATAAACTTTTTTCATCATTTTTGAAAAATATCATCAAACGTTATTCTTTTGTTAAACTCAGCCTCTTGTTCAGGCGTAAACACATCATCGACTAATATCGGCTTGGTCATCTTTCCTTCGGCGATTAACTGTTCTTGTCGAAGTTTTTCTGCTTGCAAATAAGCGTATGATTTTTTCTCTTTATTCTTTGCCAAATCCTCGTTTATGGGAAATGCTATAAATTCTACCGGTTTGCCATACCAATCTTGCGGAACAACGAAAGGTATTAAATTATTCTGTTCGCTTGGAATAAATATCTGTCTGTACATAACAATCTCCTTTTTTATCAGATGCTTTGATTTTTTTTGCAAAGGTACAAAAAATAATTGATATATTATTTGTAGGGGCGCGATTAACCGAAGCACGAAGTGCGAGCTCGGCGAAGCCAATCGCACCCCTACATGATTAATTGTTAATTTTTAATTCTTCATTTTCCGTTTCCCCGCTATCCCTCTTTCCTTTCCGGTTGAGATTAGCGCTTACACGGCTGTTTTCGGCATTCAGTTCGTTGGCAAATTGGGTCAGCGCTGCGAGTTCGGAGGTTTCCGTAAGCAGCAACATTTCTATTTGCGAATACATGAGACGGATGATGCGGTTGCCCTCACGGCGAACGTCGACCATGCGGCGAGCGGGTTTGTGGCCGGCTTCTCTGGTGCGTT
>JAITVC010000041.1 GCA_031286005.1 Bacteroidales bacterium | reverse complement strand
CTTCATCAAAAATCATACAGACCTTGACAGTTTTGTAAAACTCTATAAAGAACAACTCAACGTTTCGGGAAAGGTTTGTCTTTTCATAGACGAGATTCAGAATATCGAAGGTTGGGAACGTTTCGTCAATTCTTATTCGCAGGACTTTGTGGACGAATATGAGATTTTCATTTCCGGTTCAAATTCAAATATGCTTTCAAGTGAATTGGCGACATTACTTTCGGGACGTTATGTGAATTTTGAGATTTTCCCATTCAGTTTCTCGGAATATGTGGGTATCCTGAAAAAAGAAATCAACAAAGAAAGCTTCATCGGTTATATGGAAACCGGAGGATTACCTGAATTATTTAATTTACAAAGTGATGAAACCAAACGTAACTATGTAGGGGCTATCAAAGATACGGTATTATTACGAGATATTATTCAGAGGTATAACGTAAAAGAACCGAAACTGTTAGAAGATATTTTTGTGTTCTTGGTTAATAATGCGTCCAACTTGATTTCAATTTCGAATATTGTAAAGTATTTCAAAGGTTTGAAGAGAAATACAACGTATGATACTATCTCTACTTATATTGGATATATGGAAGATGCCTTTTTGGTTCATAAGTCAGAACGTTACGATATTCGGGGAAAAGATACGATTTCGGGAAGCGCAAAATACTATATTAACGACTTGGCGTATAAGAATTATCTTTACTCCGGTATGGGTTATGGCGTTGGTTATATGTTGGAGAACTTGGTGTATCTCAATTTGAGACGTGCCGGATATGACGTTTACACAGGTGTTGCGAAGGATAAAGAAGTGGATTTTGTGGCGTTGAAAGATGATAAGATTCTGTATGTTCAATCCAGTTACATCATGGTTGATGAAAGTACGATTGAACGTGAATATACTCCTTTGGAATCTATTTCCGACAATTATGAGAAAGTAGTTGTTTCTCTCGACGACGTTCGCCTCCCTTTAAGAAAGGGAATAAAGCACGAGCAGATTTGGAATTTTCAACCATAACCGGATTCCCAAAACTTATTAACAAAACAAGGAATTTACTAACATTTTAACACTTTTTAACACTTTTCGTATACGAAAATTGATAGTTGAACGTTATATATAGTGGAAGAAATGGTGCGAGGTGCGGGGTACGAGTTCGCTTATGCGAACGGTACGAGGTAAAGGTCAAAACAAATTAATTAAACAATACAAATTATGTTAGTAAAAACCTTTGGGTCGGCTATCTACGGCGTGGATGCGATTACAATTACAGTAGAAACGAGTGTGGAACTCGGTGTGAATTTCTTGATGGTTGGCTTGCCGGATAGCGCAGTGAAAGAAAGCCAACAGCGTATCGAATCGGCGCTTGTGCAAACGGGATTTCGGTTTCCCGGAAAGAAAATCGTTATCAATATGGCGCCGGCCGACATCCGTAAAGAAGGTTCGGCCTACGATTTAACGTTGGCTATCGGCCTGCTGGCTGCTTCGGAACAAATCCAAGCCGACCGTGTGGGCGATTATATTTTGATGGGCGAACTTTCGCTCGACGGCGGACTGCGCCCGATTAAAGGGGCTTTGCCGATTGCTATCGAAAGTTTGAAACGTGGCTTCAAAGGCATTATCCTGCCGAAAGAGAATGCCGAAGAAGCAGCTATTGTTAGCGATTTAGAAGTGTATGGAGCAGAAACCATTCTCGATGTGATTCGATTCTTTAATGGCGAAGAGGCTATGCAGCCTACCAAAGTTGACACCCGCAAAGAGTTCGGCAACCAATGCGCAAATTATGCCTTCGATTTCTCGGATGTTCGCGGACAGGAAAACATCAAGCGTGCCTTAGAAATTACCGCTGCCGGTGGACACAATGTGATTTTAATCGGCCCTCCCGGCTCGGGCAAAACCATGTTGGCCAAACGCATGCCGTCTATCCTGCCGCCGATGACCTTGCACGAAGCGTTGGAAACAACCAAGATTCATTCCGTAGCGGGCAAACTCAACCGTCGGCGAGGGTTGGTGTCCACCCGCCCCTTTCGCTCGCCTCATCACACCATTTCGGATGTGGCTTTGGTTGGCGGTGGATCGGTACCTCAACCGGGCGAAATTTCGCTGGCGCACAACGGTGTGTTGTTTCTCGACGAAATGCCGGAGTTCAAGCGGCAAGTGCTCGAAGTGCTTCGCCAACCGATGGAAGACCGCATCGTTAGTATTTCCAGAGCTCGCATGTCGATTGATTATCCGGCCAACTTCATGCTTGTGGCCGCCATGAATCCTTGCCCTTGCGGGAATTACAACCATCCCACAAAGGCTTGCACTTGCGGACAAGGCATTGTGTCCAAATACCTCAACAAAATATCCGGCCCGCTGCTCGACCGTATGGATTTGCATGTGGAAGTAACGCCGGTTGACGAGCATGTTCTCAACTCCAACGTTCAAGGCGAGCCGAGCGAGGCCATCCGGCAACGGGTGATGGTTGCACGAAGATGCCAAGATATGCGCTTTGCCAACGAAACCGACATTCATTGCAACGCTCAAATGCTGCCCAAACATCTTCAAACCTATTGCAAATTGGACGAAAACAGCCAAAGCATCCTCAAACAAGCCATGCAGAAGTTGGGATTAACGGCCAGAGCCTACGACCGTATCCTCAAAGTATCGCGCACCATCGCCGACCTTGACAACAGCGACCATATCCAAATTCAACACTTGTCCGAAGCTATTCACTTTCGCTCTTTGGATAGGGATAATTGGGGGAAGGGGTGAACAATTAAAAATTAACAATTAAAAGAATAGTTAATACAAAAACAGAGTCAAAGGTAGTTGAACATAACTTGGTACCTTCTTAGTAGCTTGTTGGTGGCTTCTTGGTATGGAGTTGTAGTGGACTTGATGTGGAGTTGTAGTGGAGTTGATGCCTTTTTGGGGGCTATTTGGTTGTGTGTTGTTGGCTTGTTGTTTGGTGCGTCGTTAGGGCGTATCCGCCGTTTTTGGCGGGTCCGATGTATTGTATTTGGTTATTTTCTTTTAATTCTTTTAATTTTCGCCATACTGTGGCTTTACTTTTTTGTGTAATCTGCACTATTTGTTCTATTTTTGCAGTTGTATTTTGTTTTATGATGCGTATAATTTGGGTTTCTAATTTTTCGTTTACGTATTCATTTTGGGGTTTTACGTATTCATTTTCCCGATTTACGTATTCATTTTTTTGTTTTGCGTATTCATCTTTGGCGGATGACGGTGGCGCTATATGTGTAATGTTTTCGATAAAGGCGTCTAAGGCTTTTTGGTTTATTTGGTAGTTTGGGTGTTGCCCTGTTATGACGTTTTTT
>JAITVC010000194.1 GCA_031286005.1 Bacteroidales bacterium | reverse complement strand
CTCTTCTATCGTTTGCTCTTCTTCTTCAAGCTCTTGGGGTTTCTTATTGGTCGATTTCTTTGCCATTTTACCTACTGATAATAATTTAATTATTTACAAAGGCTATATGTATCTGTTGCAATCACCAATTCTTCGTCGGTGGTGAGGAGGAGGACTTTTACACGAGAATCGGCCGTCGACAAAACGGTGTCTTCGCCACGCAAACCGTGGTTCTTTTTCTCATCCAATTTCACACCCATAAATTCCATGTCTTTGCAAACGGCTTCGCGCACTGTTGAGGCGTTTTCGCCAATACCGCCGGTGAAGAGAATCACATCCACTCCGCCCATCGCAGCAGCGTAAGAACCCACGTATTTTTTCACCCGATAGCTGAACATATCCAACGCCAATTGGGCTTTGGCATTGCCGTCGTTGGCAGCAGCTTCCAAATCGCGCATATCCGACGATACGCCGGAAACGCCTTGCAAACCGCTCTTTTTGTTGAGAACATCGTTGGTTTGCGCCACCGAAAGGTTCTCTTTTTCTTGTAAAAACAGGATGGCACCGGCATCCAAATCGCCGCAACGGGTGCCCATCATCAAGCCTTCAACGGGTGTGAAACCCATCGACGTATCCACCGATTGGCCTTTATCCACAGCGCATATCGACGCTCCGTTGCCCAAGTGGCACGACACGATTTTGGTGTTTTCGAGTTTCAAACCGAGCATGTCGCAGGCTTTTTGTGCCACAAATTTATGGCTCGTGCCGTGAAATCCATAGCGGCGCACTTTGTATTTGTCGTAATATTCGTGCGGAATGGCATACATGTAGGAATAGGCCGGCATGGTTTGGTGAAACGAGGTGTCGAACACCGCCACTTGCGGCACATTGGGCAATACGGCCTTGATGCAGTCGATGCCTTTTTTGTTGGCCGGATTGTGAAGCGGTGCGAGTTGGAACAAATCCTCGATTTGTTTCATTTCTTTCTCGCCAACCACAACGCTTTTTGGGAAATATTCGCCGCCATGCGCCACCCGATGGCCAACGGCTTTGATTTCCGTAAGGTCTTTAATCACGCCATGTTCGGGCGATGTCAACGCTTGCAACACGAAATTCACACCCTCTTGATGGGTCGGAATATCCAGAATAGATTTGACTTTTTCGCCGCCTTTCGGTTGATGATTAAGCACAGCATCGTTGAGGCCGATACGCTCAACCAAGCCTTTGGCAAGCACATCGGGCGTTGCGCCCATAGCAATGAGTTGATACTTGATGGAAGAGCTTCCGCAGTTTAGAACTAAGATTTTCATAGGAATGTTTTGTTTTATTTTATCATTATTTATTCAAATATTCATCAATCCCCTTAGCCGCAAGCCGTCCCGCGCCCATGGCAAGGATAACGGTGGCAGCACCTGTAACGGCATCGCCGCCTGCGAAAACGCCTTTTCGGGAACTTTCTCCGGTGGCCTCATTTACAACGACACATTGGCGTTTGTTAATTTCCAAATCTTTCGTAGTGCTTGCAATTAACGGGTTTGGCGATGTGCCAAGCGACATAACCACGGCATCAGCTTCGATGATAAATTCGGAGTTGGGAATTTCAACCGGACTTCTTCTGCCTGAAGCATCCGGCTCGCCGAGTTCCATTTTGATACATTTGAGACCTTTTACCCAACCTTTTTCATCACCCAAAACTTCTACAGGATTAGTCAATACATTAAAGATAATGCCTTCTTCGTGGGCGTGATGCACTTCCTCTACACGTGCAGGCATTTCGGCTTCAGTACGACGATAGACGATATAGGTTTCTGCTCCTAAACGTTTGGCCACACGTGCCGCATCCATCGCCACATTGCCACCGCCAACCACAATTAGTTTTTTACCGACAAACACCGGCGTGGCGGCATTGGGTTGATAAGCTTTCATGAGGTTGGAACGGGTTAAGATTTCGTTGGCCGAAACCACGCCGTTCAACGTTTCGCCGGGGATATTCATGAATTTTGGTAGTCCTGCTCCTGAACCTATGAATACAGCCGAGAAGCCCTCATTGTCCATTAGGTCGTCAATCGTTACGGTTTTCCCGATAATCACGTTGGTTTCGACTTGAACACCTAATTTCTTTAGGTTATCAATCTCGTATTTAACAATGGCTTTCGGCAAACGAAACTCCGGAATACCGTATACTAATACGCCACCAGCCTCGTGCAAAGCCTCGAAAATCGTTACATCATAGCCCATTTTGGCCAAATCGCCTGCGCAGGACAATCCGGCAGGACCACTACCTACAACAGCTACTTTTTTGCCTTTGGATGCTGCTTTTTCGGTAAACGCGATGTTGTTTTGGCGCGACCAATCAGCCACAAAACGTTCCATTTTGCCAATCGCTACGGGCTCGCCTTTCACGCCAACAATGCATTGACCTTCGCATTGACTTTCTTGAGGACATACACGTCCGCACACCGCAGGCAGAGCGGAATCTTTGGCAATGACTTTGGCGGCTTCTTCGATATTTCCGGCTTTAACTTGTGCTATGAATGCAGGGATGTTAATACTTACAGGGCATCCGCCAACGCATTTCGGATTTTTACACGAAATGCAGCGTTGCGCCTCTTGCATGGCTTCTTCTTTATTGTAACCGTAGCACACTTCCTCGAAATTCGTTGCCCGAATGGTAGGATCTTGTTCGCGAACGGGTACGCGGG
>JAITVC010000180.1 GCA_031286005.1 Bacteroidales bacterium | reverse complement strand
GATACGAAAAAAAAATGAAAGGAGAAAGGTTTTTATCGTTTTTTAATTCCAATCCCTAAATTAAGGCCTATCGACCATTTGGACAACTCCAAACCGGAATGTACCGTTAGCATCTTGGTAAAGTTAAAGTTCCCTTGTAAAACTTTATGACGTACATAAATTGATGAAGTGCCTCGACCCAAGCGCAGTTCAGTACCTATCGCAAAGCGTTCGGCATACTCATCGGGAGTAATCTTTTGAGAAAAGTCTCCGGTGGAAAAAACCATTCGATGATAGAAATTAAGTTGTCCGAATAGCCCTAAATCCAAATAGGTGCCGAGATTATTCCCTCGCTTCGGATCAAAGTTTATCCGCCAAAAATGGTTTGCATTAAAGCCCCAATAATTCAACTTGCCTTTCTCCCAATTGGTATGTCCAACATCTTGCAGTCCCTTACTATTTAAGCGATACGTTTGCCTATGCACGCCTACACCAATACCATAACTCCAAGTGCCATTAAGTTTGTATTTTTGGTTGTAGTTTAGTGCGAGGTAGCCCGCAAAGCGATTTTTGGCATCCATCTCGCCGGTTGCAATATCCACACCCAAAACATTGACGCTAACCCATGTGTAACGCTTCCGATTTTCGCCGTATTTGACCGTTTCGTAAGCCCTATCAGCATCGGTCTGTCGAAATACAACGAACTGTGAAAACCCTGTAAATGCAAGGCCAACAAAACTTCCAATGAGAATAAACTTAGCGAATTTCATACGTTTGTGTGTAACCTAAAAAGTGAACAGAGATTTGTTTGATGCCTTCCAATTTATCTTTTGGAAAAACCCATGCATTCTTCTGAAATACGTCAATTACGGCATATTCCGACAACAGTCCATCGGTTTTCTGCAAATGGTAATACAAGCGATAAAGATTGGATTTGCCCAATTGCGGTAAAAGTTCGTCAGAAATTTGAACGGTTATGATATCATTCGTTTCAATAAAATCAAAGGTTTTAGAGGGTTCCGGCCGGTTTGTATCAAAATACCACGCATTCGGCACACCGTAGCCATGCGCATAATCATAATGCGGAAAGAGTTCGCCCGACATTTCAATAAACTTGAATATATCCGCCGCTTTCAAATCCGGATTGGCTTGCCACACACAGGCAGCAAAGCCCGACACCAAAGGCGTTGCGAAAGACGTGCCGTCAACTATTTTATACTTGCCTTTCGGCATGGCTGCAACCGTTGTGGAATTAGCACAAACATTGGGTTTAAGCCGTCCATCGGCCGATGGACCGAACGAAGAAAAACCGCTGTGAAGTTGCGTAGTCGGATCAATTCCGCCAACCGACAAAACCGTTCCCGCATCGGCAGGTGTGATGAGTTGTTTCCATGTATTACTGCCTTCGTTCCCTGCGGCGTTAATTACCAAAATACCCTTTTCGGCAGCGATTTGCGCCGCTTTTGCAACAGCACTCGTTTGGCCGTCCATATCTTCTTGAAAATAGCGGTCTTTGCCGTAGCCCAACGAACTGCTGATGATTTGCGCCCCATGTTCGGCAGCCCACTCCACCGCACGCCGCCAAGTTTCCTCTTCCCAGCCTTTCTCGCCTTTTGTTACTTCCGTGATAGCCAACAAAAATTCAGCATCGGGTGCTAATCCAAGCGGAATATCGCCCATTTTTCCGGCAATATTCGACAATACAGCCGTGCCGTGCCAATGACCACGATAGATATTCTCGGAATTTTTGGTAAAATCATACGTAGCCACAATGTTTTTGCGAATATGCTCAAACGCCGGATGAATATTCACATCCGGGAAACCGGCATCAAACACAGCAATGCGAATACCTTTGCCCGTTAGATTCTGTTGCGCAAAATAATCGGCACCCATGCGTGCAGTCTGATGCTTGGCCAAATGCTCCAAACTTGGTTTTTGCGAAAAACCCATCATAGAAAGGCTTATAGAAATATAAAAAACGATAAATTTCATAGTGCAAAGATACAAAAAAATTTGCCATTTCCAATTATTTTTCGTACCTTTGTTGCCTAAATTATATGTAACTCAAATTCGAGAACTGATGCACATTGCTATCGCAGGAAATATTGGCTCGGGCAAAACAACTTTGACGGGCTTACTTGCTAAACATTACAAATGGAAAGCGCTCTACGAAGATGTAGATACAAACCCTTATCTGAGCAGCTTTTACGACGATATGCGTCGCTGGTCGTTCAACCTTCAAGTTTACTTTTTGAATAGCCGTTTCCGTCAAGTGATTGAAATCCGAAAGAAGGGTAAAAACGTAATTCAAGACCGCACCATCTACGAAGATGCATACATTTTTGCGCCCAACCTACATGCCATGGGCTTGATGACGCTTCGTGATTTTGAGAATTATTCGTCGCTGTTTGAGTTGATGAATTCGTTTATTCAAATGCCCGACTTGCTGATTTATTTGAAAGCCGATGTGCCAACTTTAGTTCGTCAAATCCAAAAGCGTGGACGTGATTATGAAAACTCTATCCGTTTGGATTATCTCAGCGCCTTGAATGAACGCTACGAATCGTGGATTGAAAGCTACAAAGGTAAACTTTTGACTATTGACGTCAACGACATTAACTTTTCTGAAAATAAAGAAGATTTGGGACAAGTCATCGAAAAAATCGATGCTCAAATCAATGGTCTTTTTTAATTCGTTAACGCAAAAAAATACTATGTATCATGGATATCGTTTATAACTTAAAAAATTTTCTCGCTGACCAACAGGATGAGGCTGCAATTCCCGGATTAGGCGTATTTTTCAAATCAACTGCCGATGAAAACGGAAATGCTTTACCGGAAGGCGAATCTATTATTCTTTTCCTCGAAAAAACACCCCGAAGCAACGCTTTTGTGAACTATCTCGGTTATGAGGAAAACCTTACCGAAAATGAAGCTACCGACATACTCGAACAATGGGTTTCGTCAATTCTGACAGACCTTAAAACCAAGAAAGTCGCCGTTATTCCAACTTTAGGAAATTTTGAAGTTAAAGACGGCAAAGTGTCATTTATTCCGGCAGTCGATCAAAATCCGGCCATCTCGTCTGAATATGGCATGGCCGATTTGCCCGCACCATCGCAAATGCCTAGAGCAGAAAAACCTGCCCTTTTCGCAAATGAAACGTTAAAAAAATGGATGCCTTGGATTATCACCGCAGCCACTGTAGTGGTTTTAGTCGGAGCAAGTATTGCGTGCTATCAAACCATTCCTCAATTCAGAAACTGGACTGATAAAACCTGCGAAAATATCACAAAGGGAATTTCCGGGAAGAAATCTCAACCGGAGCCTATTATCATCGCTTCACAAGACGAGGTAATCACTTACGATGCACCTCCTGCCGACGAGGATTTTGAAGAAAACGTAACCAGCCCTTCCAAATTCGCATCAAGCGAAACCGCCAAAGCACCAAAAGAACAAGCGAAAAAAGAATCGGCATACCGTGTTATCGGTGGCTCGTTTGCCATCAAAACCAACGCCGAAAAGTTTCATTCTAAAATGAAGACTGAGGGTTATGCCTCCGAGATGATTTTCGACAACGCCAAACAAATGTATTACGTAACTTTGGGCAGTTTCAACACCATGAACAAAGCCGTTGAATTTAAAGATCGCATCCGCAAAACCAAAGGTATGGATTGCTGGATTAAAAACTAATGGGAAAAGGTAAATTAGCAAAGTTTGCGGAAAACGAAACATTTCCGAACCTTTTTCAACCGCTCTACGAGGATGTTGCCGCTCACGGATTTCCGTTGAAAGGCCTGTGGCGCAAGGATTTCTTCAAAAATGAAAATCCCATTGTTTTGGAGTTAGGCTGTGGTAAAGGCGAATACACGGTGGGATTAGCAGAAAAATACCCTGAAAAGAATTTTATTGGCGTAGATATTAAAGGTGCGCGAATTTGGCGTGGATTAAGGCGAACTAAAGAAAAAAACTTGACCAATGTGGCGTTTTTACGCACCCGCATTCATAACATCAACTTGTTTTTTGCACCCAACGAAATCGACGAAATTTGGATTACATTTCCCGATCCGCAACCGAAAAAAGAGAACAAACGATTGACGTGTCCACGTTTTTTAGACAACTACAAAAACATATTGACTCCCGACGGTCTTATTCATCTCAAAACCGATGATACCATGCTTTACGAATACACGTTGAATGACATTGTGAAAGGCGAACATCACCGTCTTTTGCTGCATTCCGATGATTTGTACAAAGCCGGAAACCCGCATTTGGAAGTGATGGACATTCAAACGTTCTACGAGCAAATGTGGTTAGACATGGGAAAAACCATCAAATATATCCGTTTTCAACTTAAATCCGAATAAGATTCTCATGCGTGTTTGGTATTCCATAGGTATTTGGTTTTACGCTTTAGCCGTGCGAATTGCTGCTTGTCGCAAGCACAAGGCCAAATTGTGGATGGCAGGACGCAAAGAGAGTTTCTCTAAATTACAATCTGTTTTTGCACACAACACGCAACCGGTCATTTGGTTTCATGCCGCATCGCTTGGCGAATTTGAGCAAGGCCGTCCTATTATTGAAAAATTTCGCCAACAACATCCGGACTGGAAAATTCTACTCACCTTTTTTTCCCCATCGGGATACGAAATCCGAAAAACCTACGAACATGCGGATTGCATCGTTTATCTTCCCATAGACACTCCGAAAAATGCACAAAAACTCATCCGTTTAGTTCGCCCCAAAATAGCAATCTTCATTAAATATGAATTTTGGTACAATTATCTGAATGAACTCCAAAAACAAGGCGCTCAAACTTATTTTGTATCCACGATCTTTCGACCGGAACAATACTTTTTCAAATGGTATGGCGGGTGGTTTCGCAGCCATTTGCGAATGGTTGAACAGGTTTTTGTGCAAACCCAAGAAAGCGCTGATTTACTCCGGACTATCGGCCTTCAAAACGTAACTGTGGCAGGCGACACCCGTTTGGATCGTGTCATTGAAATTGCACAAACCAAGAAACCGTATCCCATCATCGAGGCTTTTAAAGGAAACAGCAAACTGTTGGTTATCGGCAGTTCGTGGCCAATGGATGAATCATTGATTAGCCAAGCCATTGCAAAGTTCCCTACGTTCAAATTTTTATTCGTTCCTCACGAAATTGATGAAGCACACTTGCAGAAATTAGAACACCTAATTAGTCAGCCCTCTGTGCGTTATTCAACTGTAGATGCATCGCACCTGCAAGAAATTACCCATATTCAAGTGATGATTGTCGACCAAATCGGCCATCTTTCACAATTGTATCAATATGCCGATATAGCCTATATTGGTGGTGGTTTCGGAAACGGCATCCACAATATTTTAGAGCCAACAGTATTTGAGATTCCCGTTTTGTTTGGCGCCAATTACCGCAAATTTCAAGAGGCACACGACTTAATTGCGCTTGGAGCCACAACATCCATTACAACCGCAGATGAATTAATACCCTATCTAACCGCAACCGAACAACAAAACGCCATGTACCAAAATGCTTGCCTGCAAGCCAAAAATTACGTGAACAGCAAAAAAGGTGCAACCAATTATATTTTATCCCGATTTAAAAATTAACATGAACACCCTTATTCGATATTTCATTTTGTGCTTCGCATTAACTGCATCTACCGTATGTTTCGGGCAAGTCGAAGTTGATGTCGACAGCACAGAACTTGGCAATGAAGATGGCCCCAAACTGCCCGAATCGGTGGCCAAAAAGGAAGGCGGTTCGGCCAATCGAGGAACAGTGTATTATTTTCTCGAAAATCCAATCAATGTTGGTATTCCCGAACTTCGATTTATCGATACCACTAAAACTCTATTCCATCGCAACGACCCGATCATGAAGAACAATCTATTCCGCTCTAATCGTGGAAACATAGGCATGATTACCGAAGAATT
>JAITVC010000146.1 GCA_031286005.1 Bacteroidales bacterium | reverse complement strand
CCATAGCTTGTTGCATCACTCATTGCTTTGGGGTGCATATTGACAAACGAAACCGGAATGGCGTTGCCGTCTACCAACAGATTGACTTGATATAAAATCGGAAACCGGTAAGCCCAATTGTAACTCGTTCCAACACCTTGTGTAATGGCTTCGGCCTTGACTAATTCAACTCTCGATTTACGATAGAGAAACGCTTCATTTTGTCCGCAAATGTCGGCTTTATTTGGAACAATGCGGCCTCCCCATTCGCTGCCTAATCGGCGAACGAGCGTGTCCATAACCGTATTGCCGATTTCCTGCAAAGCCACAACGTCGGAGTCCATAGCAAGAATCATCTTCACAACATTGTTCATCTGCAACTCTTCATTGCTTGGACCTTGGTTGGGGCAGCCAAACCACTCCACATTGTAGGTCGTGATTTTGAAACTTAAAGATTCGTTTAAAATAGAGGGCTGTGCATTGGCGCCCGAAAGGGCTATTATGACAAAAAAGAGCGAGAAAAAAGTTTGTTTCATTAGTATGATGTATTGAAGTTAGGTTGCAAGGCATATCCTTAAATGCTTAAAATCCTTTTGACTTGACCGTAACGAATGTGCTATCTGCACAGGCAGAAATAAAATAGGCTTCCACGCCCGGCAGTTTTTCGAGCATTTTTAAGGATTTCTCCACGCCGAGCACCATCATGGCGGTGGCTAATCCATCGGCACGCCACGTGGCGGTGTCGCGAACGGTTACGCTCAAAAGGGTGTGTTCAACGGATTTCCCGGTTGTAGGGTCGATGGTGTGCGAATAGCGTCGGCCGTCTTTTTCGTAGTATTTCCGGTAGGTGCCCGACGTGGCAAGAGCGAGGTTGTGGAGTTCGAGAACGGTTTCCACTTTACGGTCGGAAACATCTGTTTTGGCCGGTTCTTCGATGCCCACACGCCATTTGTCGCCATTGGGTTTTAATCCCTTGCCAAGCACTTCGCCGCCGATGTCCACCAAATAGGTTTCGAGGCCTTTGCTTTCAAGAAACTGTCCCACAATATCCACCGAATAGCCTTTGGCAATGGAATTGAAATCGAATTTCATGTTGGTATCGGCTTTCACAATCTTTCCATCAATAAGTTGAATGCCGCTGTAATCCACATATTGTAAATACTCGGCAATTTTCGCATCGGTAATATCTTCGCGCTGTTTATTCCAAAAACCGTAAGCCTTTACCAAAGGGCCGATGGTAAAATCGTATGCGCCATCCGACACTTCACTAATCGAAACCGCCTTGCGGAATAGGTCTTGAAACATAGGACTAACCACAATGTCGTCGTTATTGTTCACCGCACAGATTTCCGATTGAGGCTCGTGCAATGAGGCCACAAAATTGAACGCATCCAAAATCGAGTCCACTTGCGATTGGTAGTTTGTGCCATCCTCGTCATAATACGAAATTGTGTAATAGGTGCCTTGTGCTTGGCCGGAGAAACGTACCAGAGAAGGTTGTTCTGCGCAGGAAACCAAGAGAATGGGTAAAAGAAAAATGAGGTGTTTCATAATAAATTTGGTGAATGGTCAAAGGTAAAGGGTTAAAGGGCTAACCTTTTACCTTTAACCCTTTACCCTTTTACCAAAAAACGAAGTTTTTTAAGCGAAGCGCAAAAGCCTCAGCATCCAATCAGGCAATGCTTTCAACGGATTCCGCTTTTCAAGGTTCAGATAGATGCCCCATTTCTTCATGATAGGAATTTTGTAGGTTTCCACGAGCTCTATTAGTGCGCCGTCGGGGTCTTCCAAGTAGGTAAAACGCCCTGCGGCCTCGCCCATATCGAACTTTTCATTGTTCGGACTCGAATCCACCGTAAACGGATAGCCGAGTTTTTCGCAATTGGCTTTGATTTGGTTCATGTTTTTCACATCGAAACACAAATGGATAAAGCCCAAATCTCCCCATTGACGGTCTTTGTAAAGTTTTTGCGGTTGATAGTTTTTGGCTTCAAGAAGTTCGATATACGATGCGCCAAGCAGTCTGGAAAAAGGCCCCACACGTGGCTCGCCATGTGCAAGCAGTACCCTGCGAAAGGTTTTATCTCCACCGTGAATACCCTGTAAGTCGGCAAACTCATTGGTTTCATCATAAATCACTATATCGTAGCCCAATGTTTCCTTATAAAACTTCATGGATTTTTCCATATCCGACACGCCCACGAAAGCGCCTGCAACGCCACCGGTTTTACTCATTCCCGTATTGAAAAACGGCAGGCCTTCCATCACTTCAAACACATTCCCGAAAGGGTCTTGACAAAAGAAATGCATCAACCCATCTGGCGCTTTTTGCGGCTCGCAAAGGATTTTGAAATGGTTCTTAACATGGTTATACGCCCCCTGTATGTTATCCGATTTGATTTTGCAAACACACAAACCCAAGTCGCCCAATTCGGGAGTGAATACCGGAGGAAGCGGCGTTCGGGTAGTGTACTGCCAAATTTCCATACCACCGCCGCCACGCAAGTTGAGTGCCAGAATTGCCCTGCGATTTTGCGGTTTCCCGTTGGTGTAAGGCAGCATAAGTTCAGCCGTACCCTCGTCGTCGAACATTTTAACGTTCATGCCAAAAGCCTGTTTGTAAAGGTCAAAACCTTGAAGAACATTCGGAACCCCGATGCCCATTTGTTGAATGCCTGAGATTAAGTTCATATCAATTACGAATTTATTGATTGCAAAGATACGAAATTTAATTGAGAATTGAAGAATGGAAAATAGAGAATTTATCCTTCGCTTATCTTATATTGATCCTATAATGATCCTATAATCTTCCTCCAATCTCTCTTTCTTACAAATTTTGCTCATGATGAGAGGTGTTTTTGAAACTACCGTTAGTTATTCTTCGGTTACTATTTGGTCAATTCAAAAAAAAATCGTACCTTTGCGAGTATAATTATAATTCTCTTATAAATATACTAAAAAACAAACTTAAATCAAAGGTTGCGCCCGACACGAATTAGGGATAAAAACAATGAACATTAACAAACTATTAGCTGCTCTTGCTGTTGCAATGCTGTTTTTCTTTACCTCTTGCGATGATAAAGATAAAGACACTACCAATCCGCTTACACCTACTGATTCTCAAGCAAAACTGGAGAATATCGGTATTGCGTTAGCCAATGAAATCAATGTTGCCGATTTTCAAGAAGTGGTTGATTTGATGAATGATTTTGGGGAAATAGCAGAATCTCTTCAAGAGGATGTTTTCCAAACAGAGTCAACGGTTAATTCGTTGAAAAAAGTAGTGTCGAAAAACGACTTGAAAGCGTTAGCCGGCATGATGAAAACTTCCGCCATGGCTGTTCCGGAAGATTACTACAACACGTATTACAGAACGATGACTTATGACGAAACTACCGGAGAATGGGTGGAATCGGCAAATGCAAATGCACTTGAATTGAGATTCAAATCAGGTGGTAAGGATGCTGTTATCAGTGGAACAATTTCGGATGACTATTACACCGTTACAGTTGATGGTACAGATGTTTATGTGCCAAAAACGGCTACTACAAGCATCAAGCTGGGCGGAGTTGAATTACTCAAATTTATAGTTAGTGTACCTGCATTATCTTCATCATCCAACAAAGTAAGTGCAACACTTACTCATGCTAAATCGAATATAACTTGGACGGCTGATGTGGATGTAACGACCAATAGTAGCTTAATGTCTGCTGCTGTGAAAAAAGGCACAAAAACGTTGATTTCTGCAAAAATAACAACTGACGTTAATGGCTTTTTGGTAAATGATGGTGATGAAATAAACGACATCGTTCTCGATATTGTAATGCCGGGAAAAACCGTTTATGAAATGAACGTGATGGATGAATTATTTATCAGAGCTGAATGTAGCGATGTTGAAGATTTTGTTCAAGCAATGAACGAACTTGACGAAGATAACAATCTTAGCAGAGAGGCTTATTGTGAAGCTCAGAAAAATTTGTTTAACCAATATCTAAAAATCTATTTTAGCTATGTGGCTAATATGTCTGTGAAAGAAGGAGATTTATATTATGATTATACAATAACTGAAGTGGATGGGGAAACAAGTGTAGAAATGGTTTTCGGCATTCAATTTGCAGATGGTTCTAAACATAAATTGGAAGACTTTTTTACAAAAGATAGTTTTGCCAATTTCATTGATGCGATGGAACAATTAGCGACTGATTTTCAAAATTTGGTTGAGTAATAACTTGTTTCGTTACTAATTACAACGAGGGTGGGTGTTGATCCTCCCTCGTTTGCTTTTTATGCGTATAGTTTTATATCTGATTATAGCCGGTTTTTGTTTTTTTGCTCATCGTGTTTATGCGCAAGAAACGAAAGATTCTATCTATAAGCAATACGATTTGGATGCTTTTGAGATTTCGGTAAAAAAAGATGCGTTGAAAACAGGTGGTGTTCAAACCTATTCTTTGGGGCTAAAATCTATCGAACGGTTGCCGCAGCTGTTTGGTGCTACGGATGCTATTCGCACGTTGCAGTTGCTCCCCGGCGTTCAAACCGTTGGCGAAGCAAGTTCGGGTTTGTATATTGAGGGATGTAATCCATCGCAAAATTTAGTGCTACTCGACCATGCGCCGGTTTTTAATCCGGTGCATTTGGGCGGTTTCTTTTCCGTTTTCAACAACGACCATTTTAACGATTTTCAGTTGCAGAAGAATTTCATTCCGGCCGAATACGGCGGTCGTTTGGCGGCTGTTCTAACCGTTAATTCCAAAACAGATATTCCTAAAAAGATAACAAGTGATGCCAATGTTAGCTTGCTTATGTCGAATGCAACGGTGCGTGTTCCACTAAATGAGAAGTCGGCCGTTGCTTTATCGGGGCGGATTTCATACGTCAATCCCATCTTGGGTCTGCTCACTCCCAGAGATAATCTCACTCCCCGCAGTCAAAGAAAAGCCGCATTGCAATATAATTTTTACGACTTTAATTTGGGTTATTATTATTTGCACGGAAGAAATGAGTGGAAACTCAGTCTGTATACGGGGCAGGACAAGTCGGCCTTGAATTTGTCTGAAAAATATATGAACGGCTATTTGCAATGGGGAAATTTAACGGCATCCTTGAATTGGAAGCATACAACGAGTGTCGGCAGTTTGAATCAAACGCTGTATAGTGCTTCATATAGAGATGATTTCTCGTTGTCTTTGGGATTGATTTCGGATGTGAATTTCTTGTCGTCGTTGCAAGAAGTGGGTTATAAGAATCATTTCTCAGGCGAGACATCCAAATTAAAATACAGTTTAGGTTTGGATTATCTCTATCGCTT
>JAITVC010000167.1 GCA_031286005.1 Bacteroidales bacterium | reverse complement strand
AACAATTGATTTATGGATAACGATATTAAAACATGGTTGTATGATATTTCAAAAGCGATTAATGAAATTGAAAGTTATTTTCTTGATCGACCTAAACTCTATGCCGAATTTGAAAACTGAAATCGAAAACCTCTTGAAGTAACTCCGAATACGTAACCCAACACTAAATATGTTGAAAGGCATTCAAAACTTTTGGCCGATTTTTCCCTTGCAACTTGTGTTGCAAATAGCATTTTGCCTTGCTTTATACTTGCAACACAAGTTACAACTACCACTTTGGTCTATTTCATCGTTGCAACAGCCGTTGCAAACCATATTTAGCCCTATTTTGTGCTTGCAACACGTGTTGCAAAGACGAATTTATCCTCTTTGCCACTTGCAACTCATGTTGATTACAAATAAACCTAAATTAATATCTTTATGACACAACTTATCAATCGTTTTCGTTATGCCAATCTGCGTAACGAAGCCCACGTGCAGTTGCACGAAAATTTTATCACCTTAGTTGCGACACACATGGTTGAAGAATTGGGCATTAAGGCCATCTACGACCAGTATGTACGTCTGTTCGACGACGAAAAATCTGCTTTGGATAGGATTGTCAAAAGCGGCCTTACGGGCGATATTTTGGCATTCGATGCCAAGCGTGACCAACTGTTCAGAGGTTTTGTAGATGCCGTGAAGTCAGGGCTGAATCATTTCGACACTGCCAAATCTTCGGCAGCCGAAAAAATCAATTTCATTTTGGCTCGCTATGGCAATATCGCCACACGCCCGCTCGACCAGAAACGGCTGCTATCAACGACTTAATCCGTGAGTTGGAAGAACCGCAAAACACCGATTACATTACCGATTTGGGCTTGAGAGAATGGGTGAAATTTTTATTTCAAGCCAATGAAGACTTCGATATATTGATGATGCAACGCTACGGCGAAACGGCTAAACGCCCCACCATCAACATGCGCCAAACACGCGACTCGGTGGACAAACTTTTCCGTGCGATGCTCGACCTGCTCGAAGCATTGGCGATGGTCAACGGCGCCGAAAAATACACCACCTTCATCGCCGAACTCAACGCCATTACGCAACGGTATGAAAACATCCTCGCCATGCAGAAAGGACGGAATGCGAAAGAGGAGGAAGCGAAAACGGAATAATTATCATTGTAGGGGCGCAATTAATCGTGCCCCTACATAAAATGTCAACAAAAGTTACAGTTAAAACAATTATACTATGGATTATAAAAAGTTATATATAATAGGAAATGGCTTTGACTTATACCATGGGATTAAATCAAGTATTTGTGATCTCAAAGATTATGTGAAAGAAAAAGATTTTGATTTATATGATATGATAGAAAAATACTTCGGAGATGGATACTTATGGTCTAACTTCGAAGAATGCTTGGGGTACATCCATGAAAAAACTGTAGAAGACGAAGCATCGATGTATCTCATGGACTACGGATCAGATGATTGGAGTGATGCAGGACATCATGATTATCAGTATGAAGTCAATAGAATTATTGATAATATCTGTAATGGATTGAAAAAAAGATTCTCAGAATGGATAAGACTGATGATAATTACGCAGACACAGAATGATGCTATTAAGATACCAAAAGAAGCCTTATATCTTAGTTTTAACTACACAAACACTTTGGAGAAATTATACTATATCAAACCTAATAATATAGTTTATATTCATGGAAAAGCAATAGATGATAGTTCGGATCTCATCTATGGACATAATAGAGTTATTAGCCCAACTTTTTCAGAAATAGAAAATAAACGAAAGAGCCAGTTAAATGATTGGGAACAGGGGATATTGGATGAAGAATATTTAGATACTGACCCTCGAATATCTGAAGGAAAAGAAATTATTCGAGGTTATTACGAAGTAACTTTCAAAAATGTTAATGGAATTATAGAAGTCAATACAAGTTTCTTCGATAAACTTTCTTCTATTGATAGTATATATATATTAGGACATTCATTAAATGATATAGATCTTCCTTATTTTCGGCATATTTATAGTAAAACAGGATGTAATGTAACGTGGCATATAAGTTGGCATAAAGAGGACGAAAAGAATGATTATAAGGTCAAACTGAAAAATATAGGAGTTTGTGAGTCTAAGATTAAAATGATTCGGATTGACGATTTTTCTATAGAACCGAAACTGGATTTTAAATATGATTGATATATGCCGCTGGCGCGGACTTGCAGTTCGTGCCGATTCAAAACCGCTCTTCGGGGCGGTTTTTTTTTGTTAAAATATGTTAAAAAGTGTTAATTTTAGTTAAATCTCATTAACATTTCTTGGTTATTCATAATTTTTTTGTAACTTTGCAAGAGAAAAAACGACACGTATGAAAAGAAACGAAAAACCATACAACCTTAATCCCAAACAAGACACTTTCGTCGAAGAACCTGTACTTGCTTATACGTATGATACATCGGAAACTATAACTTATCAACCGGAACAACTAATTCTTGAGCCGGATGACGATTTGCGCCGAGCGATTACCGTAGAGGAGTTATTAGTGGGAGTGCATGAAGATATTCGTAATTTTTTTGCAAGTATTGGTAAATGAAGCATGTATTATTTACTCAAGAAATGCGGCAATATTTCAAAGATCTTGTTCCTGTTCTTTATGAAAATAAATATTTTTCATTTGAAGAATTTGCACATGATTACGTAGATAAATTATTTTACGACATCAAAAACAGTCTTCCCTTACATCTGCACAAACCGGCACCCGAATATTTCAACCGATATGGAAAAAATATGCACTATGCAACTTTCAAAAAGAATAAGCAAACAACGTGGTACGCATTTTTCACAAAATACAACGTCAGTGGCGAAACGATTTTTCTGGTACGCTACATTGCCAATAATCACACGGTAGCGCAATACTTGTAATTAATATCTCCCTCCATGCTCGATGCCTTACTTAAAAGCCCATTATTTAAAGATTTCTCGGAAGAGGAATTGAACAGTTTGTTGCACGAACGGACTTACACGCTTCGGACGTTTCAGGCGGAAAACGTGATTGCTTTAGCGGGCGAAGAATGCCGGTCGTTTATTTTGATTTTGAGCGGTCGTGTGAGAGGTGAAATGATGGATGATTCGGGTAAGCTGATCAAAATTGAGGAAATTCAAGCATCTTATCCCGTTGCTCATGCGTTTTTATTTGCAAAACAAAATGTTTTTCCGGTA
>JAITVC010000022.1 GCA_031286005.1 Bacteroidales bacterium | reverse complement strand
GACGGCCGCAAAGGTTTTATCCGTTATTTCAACGAGATGATGGCCAGCCCGGGCGACCGTGAAAGTACAGCCGCGTTCAAACGGATGATTCTTGACAAATTCCCCAAAGTGGCTTTTCTGTCGGGAACAGGCCGTGTGATTACGCAAGGCGGCGATATGAATTATAGCAACTTCACGGATAAACTGAACCGCACCTCGCTCTACAATCAAGGTTTTGACGTTACGAGTGTGGATTTGAAAACGCCGATTGAAGAAGATGTGAACATCATGGTTATCGCCGATATGAACTTTTCGATGACGCCGGAGCAAAAAGCGAACTATCAACAATACATCGACCGTGGCGGCAACCTCTTTATTTTAGGCGAGCCTATCAACTACACCTACACCAATGCCATCGTTGAACAATTTGGTGTGAAAGCACTTGCCGGACGTATCGTGCAAGGGCAAGACGGTAATCGGCCTGACCTTATCTTTGGCCGTCCGACTGATGCCACCGAAACGACATCCTATATTTTGGATGTGCTTCGCCAACGCCGCTACTTGAAAGTGGCTATGCCATCGGTAAGCCAACTTGCGTTTGAGGAAGGCAAAGGCTACGATGTTAAACCGCTTTTCACGACTGCACCCGACCGTTTGGTGTGGAACGAAGTGGAATCAACCAACTTCGAGGAAGCCCGCCCCAAACCTAATCCGGTCAAAGGCGAAATCGAGGACAGCCTGTTAACCACAATGGTGGTGTTGAAACGCCCAATAGACAACAATCGCGAACAAAAGATTATCATCAGCGGTGATGCCGATTGCATCAGCAACGTTGAACTTTCGAACCGTGCACACAGCAGCGAAAGTTTGGGCAATAGCGAAATCGTGTTAGGCGCATTCAACTTCCTTTCGGATGGAATTTCGCCGATAGATGTTCGCCGTCCGGAAGCTATCGACACCACGATGAGCATCAAAAGCCTCGGCGCTCGCTGTACCAAACGTTTCTTCAACTGGTTCTTGCCAGGCATGATGTTGTTGAGCGCAGTTCTGATTTATGTTCGCCGCCGTTCACGATAAACTTTAATTTAAACGCACAATGTAGTGATGCGCCATGTACTCAATGAATTTTACACGCCTTCCGCTTTTTGGTTTGTTGAGGAGGGTCGCATCTTGGGGCGTCATGGCGCATCACTACATTCTTGCGTTTTTCACAAGCAAAACAAAATATAATGACTTTTAAAACCGATAATCAAACCCTAAACGATTTGGGTATCTTTTCGCATAGCGCCAACGAATCAGTATACGTCATATTCAACCGTTGCCGCACACAAGGGGGGGCTTCTATCCTTGAAGATATGTTTCGCTCGCCGTTGGCCGACCTCGATCGCATCAACCGCAGGGCTGCGTGCATCCGTTTCTTTCAAGAAAATCCGATGGAGTTTCCGTACAACACCGAGCTGTTCTCGCCTGCCGAGTCGTATTTGTCGGATGCCGACGCTCGCTCGCAATTGTCGATTGAAGACAATACGTTGCAACGCAAGGTCAACCATCTTATCGGCAGCGATACGGAATTTAGCAAGATTCATAGCGGCATCTTGGCCGTGATTTCGTTGATAAATTCCACGCAAGTGTTCTTGACCGGCATTCAATCTAAAACCAATGCCGCCTATATCAGCGAAACGTTTGCGGCTTTGCCTTCGGAAATCGTAGAAGCTGCGGCCAAATACAAACACGCCAAGAAAATATCCTACGCCCATTGCGTGGAGTTAGACCGCTTGTTTCGTTTCGCCTTTCGCGATGATTTGTTGCGCTTGCAACAAGCGATTTATTATGTGGATGTGTATTATTCGGTGGCCGAAGTGGCGATACAACGTGGATTTGTTTTTGCGAAAGCCTTGCCGGCCGACGACAATATTCTGATGTTAAAAGGCGTGCACCATCCTCGTTTGAAAAACGCTATTGGCAACAATCTGACGATTACGAAAGACAGCAACATGATTTTCCTCACCGGCGCCAATATGGCGGGAAAATCAACCATCATGAAATCGATTGCCATTGCGCTTTACACGGCGCAAGTTGGCTTTCCGGTGGCAGCCGAAGCGATGGAGTTTTCCGTGCGCTCGGGCATGTACACCACCATCAACCTGCCGGATAATATCAATGTTGGTTTCAGTCATTTCTATTCGGAAGTGATGCGTTTGAAGATGGTTGCCCAACAAGTTCGCCAAGACAGCAACCTGCTGATTATTTTTGATGAATTGTTTAGAGGCACCAACGTGAAAGATGCCTACGATGCCACGATTGCGGTTATAGATGCGTTTAGCGCCATCCGCAAATGCACGTTCATTGTGTCTACACACATCATCGAGGCCGGCGAAACGTTGAAAGACAAATGCGGCAATATTCAATTCGTATACATGCCCACCGTGATGGAAAATGGCGTGCCTCGCTACACGTATCGCCTCACGCAAGGCGTTACCGAAGACCGGCATGGGATGGTGATTATTAACAACGAAGGGATTGTGGGGATGTTGGCGAAGGGGTAATGATTAGTGGTTAGTGATTAGTGAATAATGAAACAATGATAATGAGTTTTTTGATATTGGACACCAATAAAACGGCTTCGTCCGGGGGCGAAAGTATTAAAAAGGGCATTTTCAGTGTCGGCTTGGGGCGAAAGTATCAAAAAGGCCATTTTGTCAGTGTCGGCCCAGGCCGAAAGTGCAAAAAAGGCCTTTTTGTCAATATCGGCCCAAGCCGAAAGATTGGGCGAATGCAATTCGCCCCTACCCCGCACCTTGTACCTCGCACTCTTTAACCCCAAATAATAAAACGAAAACACATGGCATATACTACAGACAAACAAACAGACTATGATTTGAATCTTTCGGGACGCTTTAAGAGCAGTTCGATTTTCAATCTTTTTGAACAGACGGCCACGCGCGGCGGAAGTCTGTTGCTTGAAAAAATATTTGCTACGCCGCTTACTTCCGCAGCCGAGATTATCGCACGTAGAGATATTCTCATGGCGTTGCAAGACTATGAGGGCGAATTTGAGGTTAATAATGACGAGATGAAACAAACGGCCGACTACCTCAACAGTTCCGATTATGCCAACATTGCGATGTCCTTCGGCATGATGTGGTGGAAAAAGATGCAAAGCACGTTTATGGCCAATCCGGAGTTTCAAACCATTATTGACGGTCTTGCGGCCACACACCGGTTTTTGAACCATGCCGAATTGTTTTTGCTTAAGGTGGAAGCTGCGTTGCCGGATTCTAAATTCCTTGATAAAATCAAGGCCGGTTTGGCATTCTTGTCGGATGCTCAGATATTGCGGTTTCGGCAAGCTCGCCTTGAACCGGTGAGCCTTTGGCAGATTTCCGGGTATAACCGTATGCTACGGAAAATTTACAGCTACGAACTTCGCCACCTCATCGAGTTGATTGAAGAGTTGGATTGCTATATGTCCATCGCTCGCACCGGTAAAGAAAAAGGGTTTACATACGCCGAAGTTTTGGACAGCACGGACACGTATATCGAGCTCGACAATGTTCGCCACCCCCGTGTGCCGGGCGCTGTGGGCAACTCGTTTAAATTTACGCACGACAGCAACGTGATTTTCCTTACGGGCGCCAACATGGCCGGAAAGTCTACCTTTATGAAATCGTTCGGCATAGCCCTCTATCTGGCGCATCTCGGTTTTCCGGTGCCTGCGGATAAGATGGTTTTCACGCCGATGGAGGGCATGTTCACATCTATCAACGTGCCGGATGATATTTCGCAAGGTTATAGCCACTTTTACGCCGAAGTGATGCGGGTGAAAAGCATTGCCAAAGAAGTGGCCAGCGGCAAACGCCTCATTGTTATCTTCGATGAATTGTTTAAAGGCACCAATGTGAAAGATGCCTACGATGGCACGGTGGCCATTACGGAGGCATTCTCGAAACGCGACAAATGCGTGTTCATTGTTTCGACGCACATCATGGAGGCCGGCGTAACGCTCAAAGAGCAAAGTCAAAATATTCAGTTCTCGTATCTGCCTACAATTGTTGTTGACGACCGCCCTACCTACACCTACAAACTCACCGAAGGTATTGCCGACGACCGTCACGGAATGCGGATTATCAATAATGAACGGATTATTGAGATTATTCGGGGGGAAGCGTAAAACGGGTGCGAGGTGGCTGGATACGGGGGGCGAGGTTAAAAAACGAAAAATATGAAAAGGTTAAAGGTAAAAGGTAAAAAGGTTAATGGTTCCCTTGCTTATGTATTGGGGATTATTTTCTGCGCCAGCAGTCTTTTTTATTCTTGTGCGAGTTACCGGAATGCTATATACAACGAGGATTATATGTTCAGCTATGGGGCATGGCTTAATGAAGGAGGGTATGCCAATCCTACAAATTTGGACAAACCTATTCAATTTCCGGGAGGCGATGAAGCCTTTATGCACTATATAAAAGACAGTATCCCCTACCCCGAAGAAGCCCAAAAGAAAGGTTTTGAAGATTTGGTTCCCGTTTCTTTCGTGATTAGAGAAGACGGCAGTGTTTCTAATATCCGGGTTAAAAGTTTAGATGTGGCATGCGCACGTAACGTTCGTTTAGCTATCGGCCGAATGCCAAAGTGGGAACCGGGCACCATCAACGGCGAACCTGCACCTGTAGGTTTGGCTATGTTTGTCAAATTTTCGGTAAGAAAAGATAGTGCGACCGTAACCCTTGTGCACAATCAAGATGTTTATAAGAAGGCTGCTCAAATCTATGACTGTATAGATTGTGCCAGAAGGGCTGATATTCCTGCAAGATTTCCCGGAGGCAATAAGGCTTATCAGCAATTTCTTGTTAGGACTATGGAATATCCAATTATAGCTCGAGAATCCGGCACTCAAGGATATGTGTATATAACGCTTATTGTTGAGCGCGACGGCAGTTTAAGCAATGTTAAGGTTGTTCGTGGTATCGGCGATGGTTGCGACAATGAAGCCGTTCGCTTGTTTGAATCAATGCCTAAATGGATTCCCGCAAAACATAACGGCGAAGCTGTCCGTGTTCAATATATGGCAGCTCTAAAATTCACGTTAGAGGGTTAGTTTTGACATGTATTAAACTTTTCTCAATTCCAAATGTCCAATGCTAAAACAGAGTACATCGTAAATAGTAAAATCGTAAATAAAAACAAAACATAAAAATGAAACACTTAAACTACCTAACCACGCTCGTCTTGCTGCTGTTTTCCGGCATCTCGCTTCAAGCGCAAACGCAAGACCCGCTGCAAAAGATTCTGAAAGACGAATTGAACTATCAATTCGCAGAGATGAAAAAACAACCTAATAATGCTTACTTTATGGATTTCCGGGTTATCGACCGGACATCGCACACCATTCAAACCGATTTCGGTGCAGTGTCGGGCGAATACAAATCTCATGTCCGAAACTTTGTGCCCTCTATTCGTGTAGGCAATAGCGCGCTCGACAATCAATTTGAGCCGCATCAAACATCGTTAACCCAAGGCGGCGTTATGAGCATAAGCCTTCCGCTCAAAGATGATGCCAATGCTATCAAACAGGTGATTTGGGAAGAATGTTTTAACAAATACAAACGTGCGGTGAGCGATTACGAACGCATCGTGGCCAATCAAAAACTACGGGTTGAGAACGAAGACCAAACGCCTTCGCTCAACAAGCCTGCTGTGGAAACCTTTTATGAAGCGCCTCTCACGGCCGAACAAACTGCTTTTGATACCAAACTTTGGAGCGAACGGATGAAGAAAGTGTCGGCTGAGTTTCAGAAAAACCCTGATTTGATGAGCGGCTCGGCAACGATTGCTTTCGAGTATCAACGCCGCTATTACATAAGCACGGAAGGTACGGATGTGGTGCAAAACTCAACGTATGTCCGCATCTCTATCAATGCGATGCTCAAAGCCGATGATGGTATGGACTTGCCGTTGTACCAATCGTATTTTGCTTTCTCGCCCGATGGCTTGCCTACGGAAGAACAAATGTTGGCCGATGTGAAAATTCTGATGGATAAATTGGTGTTGCTTAAAAATGCACCATTGGCAGGACCATACACCGGTCCAGCTTTGCTTTCGGGCGAAGCAAGCGGCGTGTTCTTTCACGAAATATTCGGACATCGCATCGAAGCACAACGGATGAAGAGCGATGCAGACGGTCAAACGTTCAAAAAATTAGTTGGCCAAAATGTATTGCCCAGCGGTTTGAATGTGTATTCTGACCCGACTTTAAAAACCTATATCGGTGAAGATTTGAACGGCTACTACAAATTCGACGATCAAGGCGTGAAAGCCCAACGTGTGGAAGTGGTCAAAGACGGCAAACTCTACAACTTTCTGATGACCCGCACGCCTATTGATGGTTTTGAGAAATCCAACGGTC
>JAITVC010000016.1 GCA_031286005.1 Bacteroidales bacterium | reverse complement strand
TGCCTATTAATGCCGCATTGCTTGTTCTTTGCGGATTGTGCACATCCGTGATGTGGGGCGGTATCTTCAACCTCGCCGTAGAAGGTCTTGGCAAATATACCGAAAAAGCATCGGGCTATTTTATGGTGTTGGTTTGTGGTGGTGGTATTCTTCCATTGCTCCAAAACTGGATTGTCGACATGACCAATGGCAACTATTTAATCAGTTATTGGGTCATCGCTGCCGGATTAGTTTATTTGCTTTACTACGCTCTAATCGGTAGTAAGAATGTGAATAAGGATATTCCGGTTTAGAATTAGTAAATCGTGAGATAAAAAATAAGGGCGATGCTTGCATCGCCCTTATTTTTTATTTTACCCATACCGGCGTGGGATAAATTCCTCGTTCCGTTAGTTCCGCCAAACGTTGCTTAACATTTGCAACATCTTCTTTATACGTTACGCCAAACCATTCGGCATTGGTTGAAAGCACATCGCAATCGGCGCCTTTTTCCATCAGAGACGAAGCCAAAAGCGGAATAAAGTATTCGGATTTCAATTCTTTGGAACGTTCTTTAAGGAAGTCTTCAAAACCTTGTTCCAAAACAGCAAAGTGTGCTTTTTGAAAGCCCCAAAAGTTCATGGATACAACCGTACTTTCGGGCAGTTCTTGCAATCCTGCTTCATCGGTAACAATTTTTCCGTTCTTACGTTGAATGGTTGTGCATTCCAAAATAGATTTCAAATGATGCTGTTCATCTAATACACAAACGCCGCGCGATACCGTACCAAACTCCGACAAAGTTTTATTGAGCATATAGCCAACCATGCAGAAATTGTTTGTATTTTCAATGACTTTAAGATGTTCAATCATCTTAACAAACGCTTCACGACCATAAAAATCATCGCCGTTAATCACGGAAAAAGGGCCTTCCACAACATCTTTGGCCATCAATACAGCATGTCCCGTGCCCCAAGGTTTCTCACGTTCGGGCAAGTATTCAATGCCGGCAGGAATTTTAGATAACTCTTGGTCGACAAATTCAAACTTAATTTTGTCGCCGTATTTCTCGGTAAATGTTTTTGCAAAATGCTCGTGTGTAGCCTCACGAATAATCAAGACGATTTTACTAAAACCGGCTTGGATAGCATCGTAAATAGAATAGTCAATAATGGTTTCTCCGGAAGGCCCGAAACCTTCAATTTGTTTCAAACGTCCGAAACGGCTGGCCATTCCGGCGGCAAGGATTACTAAAGTCATGTTAATTTATTTTAAGGGTTTTCAAATGGTGATAATTGCAAGTTGTCTGAAAAGGTGTTTGTTTTTCATGTATGCAAAGATACGAAAAATAATGAAAACTTAAAAGCACAAAAAAGGTACTGAAAAGTACCTTTTTAAGTTACCCCACACTTCCTTCAAGACTAATCCCCAGCAATTTCTGCGCTTCGGCAGCAAATTCCATTGGGAGTTTATCCATCACATCTTTGGCAAACCCGTTTACAATAAGGCTAACTGCAGATTCGGCAGAGATGCCACGCTGTTGGCAATAAAACAGTTGGTCTTCCGAAATTTTGGATGTAGTAGCCTCATGTTCGAGAACGGCCGATTGATTGCTGCAATCAATATAGGGAAACGTGTGTGCACCGCACTGGTCGCCCAAAAGCAACGAGTCGCATTGCGAGAAATTTCGTGCCTTCTCGGCCCCCGTAAGCACTTTAACCAAACCACGATAAGCATTGGAGCTTTGTCCCGCCGAAATCCCTTTCGAGATGATCGTGCTGTGGCTGTTTTTGCCGATATGAATCATTTTCGTACCCGTGTCCGCCTGCTGCCGGTTGTTGGTAAGCGCAACGGAATAAAACTCGCCCACCGTGTTGTCGCCTTTCAAAATCACACTTGGATATTTCCACGTGATGGAAGAGCCCGTTTCAACTTGTGTCCACGATAATTTAGCGTTGTGTCCTTTGCAAATCCCACGTTTGGTAACGAAATTAAAGATACCCCCTTCGCCGTTTTTATTACCCGGATACCAGTTTTGCACGGTGGAATATTTCACTTCGGCATCTTTCATCACCACAATTTCGACAATAGCCGCATGAAGTTGGTTTTCGTCTCGCTGTGGGGCGGTACAACCTTCCATATAGCTCACAAAAGCGCCTTCGTCGGCCACAATGAGCGTGCGCTCAAACTGTCCGGAATCTTTCGCATTAATACGAAAATACGTGCTCAAATCCATCGGACAACGCACCCCTTTGGGGATATACACAAACGACCCATCACTGAACACTGCGGAATTGAGGGCTGCAAAGAAATTATCGCCAACCGGGACGACCGAGCCTAAATATTGTTTAATCAAGTTGGGATGTTCACGAATGGCCTCGCTGATGGAGCAAAAGATAATGCCGTGTTTGGATAATTCGTCGCTGTGCGTGGTCTTGACAGAAACACTGTCCATAACGGCATCCACCGCCACTTTCGACAACTTCGGGTCGTCTTCCAGCGAGATACCCAATTTCTTGAATGTTTCGATAAGTTCGGGGTCAATTTCTGTCGATTTCTCGGCCGTTTTAGGTGCTGCCCAATATACAATATCTTGGTAATCTATCGACGGATAGTCCAGATGTGCCCAATGTGGCTCCGGCATGGTTTTCCATTTAGCAAAGGCTTTCAGGCGGAAGTCGAGCATAAACTCAGGCTCGTTCTTCTTTGCTGAGATGAATCGAATGACGTCTTCGTTCAAGCCTTTTTTCAAGGTTTCCGTAGCGATATTAGTAGTAAATCCCCATTTATAATCGCTTTCGGTGAGATTTTGCAGTATATCTTTGGTTTCAGACATTTTGTGTTTTGTGTTTAAGAATACAAAGATACAAAAAATTTATGAGTTACGCCTTTCATTTCTTTTTATGTCTAAAAAGAAACGAAACAAAGAAAAAGCCTTTGCCAAAAAACATGCCGCCGCTACGCTTTGGCCTTTTTGGTAGTAAGGTACTCGCTTCGCGAGTGGTGTTTGATGCTGCGCAGTGCTTGGCAGTCGATTTTCAATCTTTAGCAATCAATTTTTGCTTTTTAGGAATGGATTTTGAGTGTTTAGGAGTGGATTTGCAACGTTTAGAGGTCAATTGTGAGCCTTTAGAAACCAAGTTTTAGTCTTTAGAAATCGATTTTCACTGTTTAGAAGCCGATTTTAAGTCTTTTGGAGTTGATTTGTGATGTTTAGAAGTCAATTGCGAGTGTTTTTTAGGCAATTTGTTTGGTTTATTGGGGGATTATTTGTAACTTTGTTGCGTATAAAAATTGAATTTGTAAAAGATAGCAAAATAAAACGAACAAATATTTAATGAGTATATTAGAACATATTAAATTTTGGATTGAAACTACATCTGGTTTATTTACCATCATAACTGCAGGTATAGCGATTGTTGTATATCTAAAAAATAAAGATAAAATATCTTCAACAATAAATTTTGTATTAAATTATTCAAAGCAGATGACATTATTCGATATTAAACATAAAATAGAACGATTAAACGATTATAATGCAGATGATTCAGAACAAAAAAAAGAAATAATTAATATTTTAAGTGAAATTAACGGACAAATAACAGGGAATAAAATTATTCAACAAGAATTGTCAGAACAGTTTGATAAAATTAATAAATACCTTTTAAGACCAGCCTCTCTTACACAACCCAATAAAAGAGGTTTAGTAAGCGAGTTAAGAGAAGCGGTTAAAAACATCGATGTAATGAATTATCAAAAAATAATTAAAAAATAACTCAAAATGACAAAAATAATTCAAGTATTGAATTCGATTATTTCGGATAAAAGTAAAATTACCAATGTAATCAGAGGTAATTTAGGAGGTAATAGTGAATATTACTTTTTATATAACAACAAATATAAATGGTCTATAGCAAAAAATTCAGATGAAGAGTATTTTGTGCATTTATATCCAGAAACTGAATTGACATTAAGTGATTTAGCAGATCCTGATACATGGAATCATTCTACAGTAAGTTACGTTACCTATTCTACAAAAGACTTAAAGACACAAGAAGCTGAAGAAACTTTTCGTGAATTATATCAGATAGTATCAGACAAATTATTTGGCATTGATGATATTTTTAATGATATAATTCTGGGTTCGACTGCCCCCTTTTAACGATGCCTCGACTTCGCTCTGCATGACGGTTAAATGTTTAAAAAGTGTTAAAACGCGTTAACATTTCTTGGTTTTTTCAAAAAAAGTATTTACCTTTGCAAAAAAAATAGAATATCATGAATACAACAACGAAAAAAATATCGGTAAAAAAATTATCCGGCAAAGCATTATTTGACTACAGAATTGCACTTATGAAAGAAGATCCCATCAAGATTACGTATCATAGTCGGAATCCGTTCAGCATAACACCGCGAAAAAAACAATCTGTATGAAAAAATATTTGCTTGACACGCATATTTTAATTTGGTTGATAACCAATAATACCAGAAAATTAAAAAACAAAAATCTTAAATTTTTACGTGAAGATTGTGTTGCGAGTGTAGAATCCTTGAAAGAAATTGCCTTATTGCAAGATATAGGACGGTTTGACATTGACACAAATGCGGAACGTTTAATCAAACGATTGGAAGCTTTTAGCATATCCATATTAGATTTTGATAAGGCCTCTACAATAGCGTTTTTTAACCTTCCATATTATAGCGATCATGCTGATCCTTCAGATAGGTCAATCATAGCACAAGCAATAGCCAAAAATTTGATATTGTTGAGTGTCGATAGTAAATTTGACCGATACAAAACGTGTGGTTTACGTTTGGAAGAGTTAATATGAACCCTCCCCCATTGAGCAACGTTTTTTTTACAATAATGTAGGGGCGAGGAATGCCTCGCCCCTACATTTATTATCGTCCAATCTGCAAACTAATCCCTACCTTCACCCACCGTCCGGCTTGGATGAGGTTGGCGAAGTCAAAATATCGGGTATCGAATACATTGTTGGCTTCGGCGAAGATTTGATAGGTTTTGGTGCGCCATTCTAAACGGGTATCAAAGAGGCTGACAGGCGAATAATCCTGCGTTTGGCCGACTAAATCCATATACAAACCGGCACGGGTTTGATACGTCCAGCCGATAGACCAATACAAATTCTTAATGATTTTAACATTGGCATTCACTGCTAATTTATGCCGCAGATATTCCAAGCCTTTGCCTGATTCGAGGCCTAAATTATTCTTGTCCATATTCAGGAATGTGTACGCAACACGTAGTGATTTCAGGTATTTGGATTGAAATTGATAGTGCGCATTGGCTTCAAAGCCTATGGTGTTCACTTGCGTGTGATTTTGGGTTTTATAGACGGTGTCGCCTGTGGCTCTAACCCAGTCGATGATGTTGTAACCCTCGCGATAAAAGGCGGAAGCGGTTGCCGAAAGTTTAGAAGTATTGAATTTACTGCCGATTTCAAACGTGCTGGAACGTTCGGGTTTGAGATCGGGATTGCCGATATTGGTTGCGCCGCTCGAAAACAAATCCGTGAAAGTAGGCAATCGCAGGGCTTGATTGGCGGACGCAAACAGCGACCAATCGGGCGATAATTGATAACTTGCATCGGCACCGAAACAAGTGTGATGTCCGAAATCGGCGGAATAGCTGCCCATTGCGCCGGCCGATAAACTCAATCGCGAGGCGTAAAAGATTTGCTCTACCGACCACGTGCTGATATGGCGCAATTTTTCTTTTGTGAAAAAGACCTCATTATTTTCAAACGGCACACGTTTTTTGTCAGTCATCGTTTCGCCCAAAACGTTGCTGAAAATATGTTCGCTTCTGAACTCCCCGCCAACAACGGTTTTGAACGGATAGTAGGAATACTCGGCACGAGCTTTCGCACCAAGAACATCGCTTTGGTGGTAGTTGTGGCCGGTGTACCATGCGGGCGATTCGTAGCGAAACAAATCGAAACGGTCGAAGTTTCGACGGTGATAGACATTCGCATTGACGTGAATTCTCCCGATGTCTTGTTTATAACTGAGCGCATTGATAAACGTGCGCAACCGCTCGTATTGCTCGGGATAAACGGTGGAATAAAACGAGTTTGCGCCGAACTCCGAGAGTCGATAGCCCGATTGCAGGTTGATTTTGCCGTTTTTCAAGCCATTGAATTGCACTTGCAGAAAAGCGTTTTCAAGATTAAAATCCGTGTTCGGCATGTAGCCTGTGGAGCCCGATTTTCCTACGGAAGCGTGAATCTTAAATTGTTTGTGAATGAAATTGGCACGTGCTCCGATGTCGGAAAAATTGTGCTGCCCGGCCGAGATTTTGGCTTCCACCAAATTGGTGTCGGACGTGAGGGTTACGATATTTATCGCCCCCGAAAATGCGTTAGCGCCCAACACTCGTGCGCCCGGCCCTTGCAGGATTTCTACGCGCTCGACGCTGCTTAAATCAATCGGTAAATTTAAATTGTGGTGTCCCACGTGCGGATCGGTGAAATTAACACCGTTTAACATGATCATGGCTTGATCAAAACTTCCGCCTCTGATGCGGATGTCTGCCTGAACGCCTTGTCCACTGCGCTCTTGCAGATCGATGCTGCCTATGTAGGCTAATAATTGTTGAAAATTTTGGATGGGGAATTGGTGAAGCTCTTGCTTATCGATACTTAAAACGACTCGCGAGAGCGACGACACGATGGGCTTTGGTTGCGCTTGAACCAGTGCGGTTTCGAGCGTGATGGTGTCCGGTAAATCATCGGCAATACCATCATCGGTAATGACCTTTTGCACGGATGAAATACTTGTGAACGCAGAGGCATTCAACGTGAGAATGGAGCAGGACATCGTGAGCACACAAATCTTGATTTGCTTGCCGATGCTGCAGAACATAGCGTAGTTCTTACGCGACCATTTTCGGAAATGGATTTGATTTTGTTTTTTGTTTTTTTGTTTCATTAGATAATTTTTTTTGGTTAATAAAAACGGTGCAAAGATACGAAAAGAAATATAAAACTAAAAAAAGAATGACGACATTGTCGCCATTCTTTTTTAATTGTCTCCCGTAGAGACATCTGCTTGCTATCGTTACACCGTTTCGATGGCGTGTTTGATAATCTCAATCGCTTCGCGCAATTGCTCTTCGGTGATGACCAATGGCGGTGCAAAACGGATGATATGACCATGTGTCGGTTTGGCCAAAACGCCCAAATCACGCATACGCATACATACATCCCACGCTTCTTTGCCGTTTTTCGGACGAATGATAACCGCATTGAGCAATCCTTTTCCACGAACGAGTTCGATGCGGTCGGATTTAAATGCGCTCATTTCATCACGGAAGATTTTTCCTAAATATTCGGCACGCTCGGCGAGTTTTTCTTCTTTCACAACATTCAAAGCAGCCATCGCCACTTTGCCTGCAAGCGGGAATCCGCCAAAGGTAGAGCCATGTTCGCCCGGTTTGATGTTGAGCATAATATCGTCGTCGCATAATACGGCCGACACTGGAATTACGCCACCCGAAAGGGCTTTGCCTAAAATCAACACATCGGGACGAACACCCTCGTGATCGCACGCCAAGAGTTTTCCTGTGCGGGCAATACCGGTTTGCACTTCGTCGGCAATAAACAATACATTGTGTTTTTCACACAAATCGTAGCAGGTTTTCAGATAGCCTTCGTCGGGTACATAAACACCGGCTTCGCCTTGAATAGGTTCCACCAAAAATCCGGCAATGCGTTTGCCGTGCTCGTTTAAAACGTTTTCCAATGCTTTGGTGTCGTTGTACGGAATGCGGATAAAACCGGGTGTTAGCGGGCCGTAGTTGGCATACGAATCCGGATCGTTCGACATCGAAATAATCGTAATCGTGCGCCCGTGAAAGTTTCCATCACAGCAAATCATCAACACATCATCATTCGGAATGCCTTTTTTCACAACGCCCCAACGACGGGCAAGTTTCAGAGCCGTTTCGTCGGCTTCGGCGCCGGTATTCATCGGCAACATTTTATCATAACCGAAATATTCGGTCATGTACTTTTCGTAATCGCCAAGTACATCGTTGTAAAATGCACGCGATGTCAACGTGAGGGTTTGCGCTTGGTCGCACAAAGCTTTCACGATTTTCGGATGGCAGTGGCCTTGATTCACGGCCGAATAGGCCGACAGGAAGTCAAAGTAACGTTTGCCCTCAACGTCCCAAACAAAAGCGCCTTCGCCTTTGCAGAGAACGACCGGTAGAGGATGGTAGTTGTGAGCGCCGTAGCGTTCTTCCATTTCGATGAGTTGTTCGGATTTTGTCATGATAATACGATTTTGGGGTTTTGACTGCAAAGATACGAAAAAATTTTGTATCTTTGCATACATGAAGCGAAACATTATTTTTATCCTATTGAGTTTCGGTGTGATGCTCATGGATGTGTCGGCACAATCGTTTTGGTTTGAGAAGCAGTTGAACATCCCGGTTAGAGATACGGCAGGAAACCTCATCAAACAGCCTTGGGTTGGTGGATTGAATGCCTGCATCATGGGGGAAATCGACTTGAATTTCGATGGAAACAAAGATTTGGTTGTGTATGATCAACATGCCGAAAAGCTGTTTGCGTTTGTAAATTACGGTCTTGCCGAAAACGGTGTGAACGATTATCGCTATACTCCCGAATACGAATCGTGTTTTCCTTCATTCAAAACATGGTTTTCGATGACGGATTTCAACGGCGATGCGCTACCGGATTTGTTTGTATTTACTCCGCCGTCTTATATTACTTTGTATAAAAATGTAAGCCAAAATTCAACCGTGAAATTTGAATTGCACACTCCGCGAGTGCAAGCTAAAATGTATGCCGATTACCTCGATATATATTGTAATGAAGCCGATTTTCCGGCCTTTGTGGATGTGGACGGCGACGGTGATTTGGACATCTTGAATTTTGAAATACCACAAAAAGGGACGGGTCTGTACTACTACCGGAACCAGAGCAAACACGCCGACAGTCTGGATTTTGTTTTGGAAGATGTGCAATGGGGCTGTTTTGAGGAAAATTCCGAATCGAATGTTATTGTGTTGAATGCTTGCGATAAGCCTGCCCGTCCAACGGTTAGACACACCGGTTCCACCATCTTTATTGTCAATCTCAATAACGATTCCCTGCAAGATTTGCTGTTGGCCGATGCCGGTTATCCCAACATGATTGCCTTGTACAACAGCGGAACACGTGAAAAAGCGAAGTTTACCTATATGGACACAGCGTTTCCAAGAAATAGTACGCCGGTAAAACTGCTGAATTGTCCGGCAATTTCGGCTATCGACATCAACAATGATAATGTGAAGGAATTGCTTTTTTCGCCATACAGTGGTGTGAATTTCTCAATCGAAAGCTATGCCTCGAATTGGGTGTATAAAAATATGTCAACTTCTGCAATGCCCGACTATCAGCTTATTTCCAAACGCTTTTTGCAAGATGAAATGCTGGATTTCGGCATGGATGCCTATCCCACCATCGTGGATATTGACGGCGATGGATTGTTGGATATTGTGGCAGGCAATTACGGTAAAATAGATACGGCATGGGAAGAATACGGAGCATGGACATCGAGGTTTGTGAGCGAGCTAACCGTATTAAGAAATATCGGCACACCAACCGCTCCGGAGTTTCAACTTGGTGCGATAACCTTTTCGCCCGGATTAGATTGTTCGGCGGCTGCGCCTGCGTTTGGCGATATTGATAATGACGGGGTGTTGGAGCTTTTGATAGGGACGGAAAGAGGGGAGATTAGGCTTTATAAAAGGGGTACAGGGTACGGGGTACGAGGTGCGGGGTCTGCCGCATTGAATACCTCGCACCTCGCACCCGAATACGAACTGGTTGATGCAAATATCTTAACGCAAAATGTCGGTACATTCGTCGCCCCTCAACTCTACGACCTTGATGGCGACGGATTATTGGATTTGATTGTTGGCGATATGTTTCAGAATAGGCCGCGCATCAAAGGCAATATTACCTATCTGCGAAATACGGGAACACGAGAAAGTCCGGAGTTTTCACTAATCACAGACAGTCTTGGCGGGGTTGATGTGCGCAATCCTGAACGTTCAAACTTTGGTTACAGCAAACCTTGCTTTTTCAAAGATAAACTCGGCAATATTCATCTATTCTGTGGAAACGAAGACGGCAAAGTCTTACACTATACCGACATCGACAATAACTTATCCGGCCAATTCACACGTTTGGGCGATGTGCAAGCCATTGCCGAAGGCTCGCACACGGCTGTTTCTGTTGCCGATTTCAACAACGATGGCTTTCTGGATTTGGTTGTTGGCAATCATCGGGGGGGATTGGCAATCTTCTATGGCACCACTGTCCCTGCCAATGTTGAGGTTATAGAAATGAATGATGACCCGTCTCTACACGTGTATCCCAATCCTGTGCACGATTGGTTGTATATCCGATGGAAAGAGCCTTGTGCTATGCAATACGAGATTGTTGATATGCAAGGTCGCACAGTCCGCCCGATGCAATGGACTCAGAGCGCTCAACCTATTTCTGTCAGCGCACTTTCGAGCGGGCTTTATATTCTGAAAATACGGATAGAAAACAGGCTTTTCACGCAAAAGATTGTAAAAAACTAATTGAAATTTGGTCAAACCAAAAAAAAATCGTATCTTTGCACTCCAAAATTAATTGCGGGGTAGCTCAGTTGGTTAGAGCGTCGGATTCATAACCCGGAGGTCAC
>JAITVC010000284.1 GCA_031286005.1 Bacteroidales bacterium | reverse complement strand
AGACTTATTTTTGATCATAGCGGGTGCAAAGATACAAAAAAATTCCCAAACACAAAAACGGCACTTTTATCCTCCGCTCGTCCTCCAGTCATCCTCTATTGTTCCTCTAATCTCTCTCTAATCTCCCTTTCTTACAAATTTTGCTCGTGATAGAACACGTTTTAAGACTGACAAAATAGCCGGTTGCCTTATTTTTTGACCGGACTTGGTCCCTACGAATACCGAACAAGTACCGAACGAGTACCCTATAAACATCGAACAAACATCCTACAACAGTCTATTTAAGTATTGTAAAATACTTGTAATTTGGAAGTTGTGATTTTGTTGTTTTGTAGGTAGTTGAATATTATGCAATTAATTACACTTTCTTTGCTGTTTCTTTGCTGTTTGTTTGCTGTTTCTATACTGTTTCTATACTGTTTCTATACTGTTTCTATACTGTTTCTATACCCTCGCTATACCCATTTTATACCCATTGTTCGGCCGTTCTATATACCTGCGCTATACCTAAGCTATACCTCGTATACACTTGCTATACTCCTGTATATCATAATCAATCTATTAGGAATTTTACTGTTCATAATTAACCCTTTAACCTCTTAACCCTTTAACCCTATTTTTTTTAATTTTTAATTTTTAATTTTTTTCGTACCTTTAACACTTTTTAAGTTTTTTTATTGGGGATTTTTTTGTAACTTTGCAAAATCAAAAAAGGAATTTATTATGGCAGCAACTATTATACAAAAAAAGACGAAATCTTTAGTAAAGAAAAGCACATCGGCAGCACCGAAAAGGTTATCAAAAACGGCTGAATTTTGGTTAAAATATCCCAAAGGTATTATTACTATCTTAGATCACAAAGCTGTTTTGAAGTAGTATGAGGTACCTTATAGACACCAATATTCTTTTGTATATTTTGGAGAATGACAATCTTTCTAAAGAAGTTTATGATATTGTTTGGGATTATGAAAATTCTATTTATATAAGTTCGGAGAGCATAAAAGAATTGATTCATTTGTTTCATATCGGTAAGATACGTCCCCATAAATTAAAGAATGTGCAAGATATTTTTTATACGATTGAGCATGAGTTGGGTTACTTTATCAATTATGTCAAAAAAGAACATTTGCAAACCATGGCTCGTTTAGATCTTGCACCTGCGCACAACGACCCTTCAGACCACTTGATTATTGCCCAAGCCATAACTGAAAAGATTCCGCTTATCAGTAGCGACCGCAAATTTGAGGCTTATCGGAAACAGAAATTAAATTTCATTTATAATAAGAAATAACACCGCTTTTTATTCCGGCAGGCTTCGGTTCTGATCAGGATAAACTCCGTCGAGACATCTGTATGAAAAAGGCCGTATGCTGGGCGCTTGTACGGATTTGTTTTATTGAAAAACAATTTGTATCTTTGTGAGGTGGTTTTCAGTGAAAATGCATTTTTGTAAAACATAAAAAAAGGATAGCTATGAAACATGTTATTGTAGGTGGTGTTGCGGGAGGTGCAACGGCGGCGGCGAGATTGCGCCGGGCGGATGAGTTCGCGGAAATTGTTGTGCTTGAAAAGGGTAAGTATATCTCGTATGCGAATTGTGGTTTGCCTTATTATATTGGCGGTACGATTGCTGAACGTGAACGACTGTTTTTGCAGACGCCTGCTTCGTTTGGCGGGCGCTTTAATATTGATGTGCGGGTTGAGAGTGAAGTTGTGGCTATTGATACATCGAATAAAACGTTAACTGTCCGTAGAGCGGACGGGTCAACTTATGGGGAAAGTTACGACAAACTGCTGCTTTCGCCGGGGGCTTTGCCTGTTCGTCCGCCGTTGGATGGGATTGACTGCGAAGGTATTTTTACGCTTCGCAACGTGGAGGATACGGATCGAATTAAAACCTTTATCACTTCCCGTAAGATTGAACGTGCGGTAGTGGTGGGAGCGGGCTTTATCGGTTTGGAAATGGCGGAAAATCTGCATGCGGCGGGAGCGCACGTATCGGTTGTTGAAATGGGGAACCAAGTGATGGCGCCTGTTGATTTTTCGATTGCTTCGCATGTTCACCAGCATCTTTTGCAAAAGGGTGTTTCGCTTTTTCTTGAACAAAGTGTTGAGCGGTTTGAACGCAAGGGCGATAAAATCGATATCTTCTTTAAAGGCGGGGAAATGCTGACCACCGATATGGTTATTCTTTCGATTGGCGTTCGTCCTGAAACCACGCTTGCAAAGGCGGCCGGTGTGAAAATCGGCGAAACGGGCGGTATTTGGGTGGATGATTATCTCGAAACATCGGTTAAAGATATTTATGCTGTGGGTGATGCGATTGAGTTTCCTCATCCGTTGACGGGCAAACCTTACTTGAATTATTTGGCCAATCCGGCTAATCGTCAAGGGCGTATTGTGGCGGATAACATGGTATTTGGAAATGTTACAAAATACGAGGGAGCGATCGCTACTTCCATCGCCAAAGTTTTTGACCTAACCGTTGCTTCTACGGGACTTGCAGCAAAGCGCCTTAAACAAATGGGTATTGAACATGAAAGTTCGACCACCCATTCGGCTTCTCATGCAAGCTATTATCCTGATGCACTTCCGTTGACGATCAAGTTAACTTTCGACCCTAAGACAGGGAAACTCTACGGCGCTCAAAGTGTGGGTTATGATGGTGTGGATAAGCGCATTGACCAAATCGCACTATTGATTAAAAACGGCGGTACGGTTTACGACCTGATGAAAGTGGAGCATGCTTATGCTCCGCCGTTCTCGTCTGCCAAAGACCCGATTGCTATTGCAGGCTATGTGGCCAACAACATCGTTAATGGCACGATGTCGACCGTTTTGTGGCGTGATGTGGAAAAGACAAACAGCAGTGAGGTTTTCTTGCTTGATACCCGCACACCGGCGGAATATTCGTTTGGCACGATTGCGGGAGCCGTGAACATTCCGCTTGATGAATTGCGCGGTCGTTTGAATGAAATCCCGACCGACAAACCTATTTATGTTTTTTGTGCCGTAGGGCTTCGCGGTTACTTGGCACAAAAGATACTCTCTGCCCGTGGATTTAAAAACGTAAAGAACCTTTCGGGCGGCTATAAAACCTACTCAACGGCCATAGCGCCGGTTTCTAATCAGAAACCAAAGGTTATGGCGGAACATAAAATCGATATGAAACCCCAGCCGATGGCACAACCTATAAAAACCTTAAAGATAGATGCCTGCGGATTGCAGTGTCCCGGTCCCATTTTGAAAATCAAACAAGCGATTGATTCAATTGAGGAAGGCGAACGCATTGAAATGACGGCAACTGACGCGGGATTTTCTCGCGATGCTCAAGCGTGGTGCAATACGACCGGACATATTCTTATATCCAACTCGGAAGAAAAGGGTAAGTATACTGTTGTGATTGAAAAAGGGTCGCCCAAAGTGTGTAATGTTGTAACTTCGTGCGACGATAAGGGCAAAACTTTGATTATGTTCAGCGACGATTTAGACAAGGCGCTTGCCACATTTGTGTTGGCCAACGGAGCCGCTGCTACGGGCCATAAGACGACCATCTTCTTTACATTTTGGGGATTAAACGTTATTAAGAAGGTTTCGAAGCCTAAAGTTGAGAAAGATATTTTTGGAAAGATGTTTGGGGTGATGTTGCCGTCGAGTTCTTTGCGATTGCACCTTTCGAAAATGAGCATGTTTGGCATTGGCGACAGGATGATGCGCCATATTATGAAAAAGAAAGGTATTGCTTCACTGGAAATATTGCGGCAACAGGCTATTGATAGCGGAGTGGAGTTTATCGCTTGTCAGATGTCGATGGATGTGATGGGTGTGAAACGAGAGGAATTGTTGGATGAGGTAACTGTGGGCGGGGTTGCGACTTATATGGAGCGGGCAGAGGGAGCTAATGTGAATTTGTTTATATAATGCGGTATGCGTGCTATTTGATTGTGCAAAATGCTGACTCGGCAAATGTTTAAATTGGAGATGAAAAATGCTGGTTGAAAAAAAATTATTAAAGATGCTTTGTTAATTCATTTTTTTTTTGTAACTTTGCACTCCAATTTTTGAAAAAAATAGGAAAAAGAAAATTAAACAAAATCAATAAAATGCCAACAATTCAACAATTAGTTCGCAAAGGTCGCACGAAAATGACCGACAAAAGTAAGTCGCCTGCATTGGATTCTTGCCCTCAACGGCGCGGGGTTTGTGTGCGTGTGTACACTACAACACCGAAAAAACCAAACTCTGCGATGCGTAAAGTTGCACGGGTTCGTTTAACTAACTCGAAAGAGGTGAATGCTTACATCCCGGGTGAAGGTCATAACTTGCAAGAGCACTCTATCGTGATGATCCGCGGAGGTCGTGTGAAAGATCTTCCGGGTGTTCGTTATCACATCATCCGTGGTGCTTTGGATACATCGGGCGTGAACGGAAGAAATCAACGTCGCTCGAAATACGGAACAAAACGTCCTAAGAAAAAATAAAACACGGTAGAGGATGGGTCTCGTGATTGAATGAGAGCTGTTCGCCACAACACCCGTGAGTAAATAAATTCGACATGCACAATAATATATGATGTGCCGCTGTTAAAAATCATTTATTGAAGAAAACATGAGAAAATCAAAACCAAAAAAACGGATTATTTTGCCGGATCCGAAATTCGGCGAATCAATGGTTACCAAGTTTGTAAACAACTTAATGTTAGAAGGAAAGAAAAATTTGGCTTATCAAATTTTTTATGATGCAATCGACACGGTTTCTGAAAAAACCAAAGAAGATGGTCTTGAAGTGTGGAAAAAAGCACTGGCTAACGTAACACCTTCTGTTGAAGTGAAAAGCCGCCGTATTGGTGGAGCAAACTTCCAAATTCCTACGGAAATCCGTCCCGAACGTAAACAATCCATCGGTATGAAACACTTGATTGGTTTTGCACGCAAACGCAATGAAAAATCAATGGCGCTCAAATTAGCCGGCGAAATCATGGCAGCCTATAAAGAAGAAGGCGCTGCGTTCAAAAAGAAAGAAGATACACACCGTATGGCAGAAGCAAATAAAGCATTTGCACACTTTAGATAGTATATAAAGAATGTAGACGATTTAATGATCGGCTACATTCTTTTTAGTTATATATAGACTAAACGATTAAACAATAAAATGGCAGATTTAAAACACACCAGAAACATCGGTATCATGGCACACATCGACGCGGGGAAAACAACCACGTCGGAGCGTATCTTGTTTTATACCGGTAAAAGTCATAAAATCGGCGAAACACACGATGGCTCGGCCACCATGGACTGGATGGCTCAAGAGCAAGAGCGCGGCATTACGATTACATCCGCAGCAACAACGGTGTTTTGGACGTATAACAATAACGAATATAAAATTAACTTGATTGATACCCCGGGACACGTGGATTTTACCGTAGAGGTAGAACGTTCATTGCGTGTTTTGGATGGCGCTGTGGCTTTGTTTTGCGCAGTAGGCGGTGTTCAACCGCAATCCGAAACGGTTTGGCGTCAAGCCAATAAATATCAAGTACCACGTATTGCGTTTGTAAATAAAATGGACCGTACGGGTGCAGATTTTTTCAACGTAGTTGGTCAAATTAAAGAAAAACTCGGTGCTAATCCCGTTCCGCTTCAGATCCCCATCGGACAAGAAGAATCGTTTAAGGGAGTTGTGGATTTGATTGCCAACAAAGCGTTCATTTGGGACGATGATAAAGGCGTAACGATGCACGAAGTGCCTGTTCCGGAGGATTTGAAAGATGTTGCAGCCGAATATCGCGCTAAATTGTTTGAAGGTGCAGCCGAAGAAGATGATAAGTTGATGGAGAAATATTTTGAAGATCCGGATTCGATAACCGAAGATGAAGTGATAGCGATGGTGCGTAAGGCAACCGTTGAAATGCGAATCACGCCGGTTATGTGTGGCTCGGCTTTCAAAAATAAAGGTGTTCAACGTTTGTTGGATGGTGTTATGCGCTATTTGCCAAGCCCGTTGGATGTTGAAGCTGTGAAGGGAATTAACCCTAAAACAGATGTAGAAGAGATGCGCAAACCGGATCCGAAAGAGCCGTTTTCAGCATTGGCTTTCAAAATTGCCACAGACCCGTTTGTTGGACGTATTGCGTTCTTCCGCGTGTATTCTGGTCGTTTGGATGCCGGTTCTTATGTGTTGAATGCATCCACAGGAAAAAAAGAACGCATTTCGCGCATTATGCAAATGCACTCGAATAAACAAAATCCGATTGATTTTATCGAGGCGGGAGATATTGGCGCGGCCGTTGGTTTTAAAGAAATCAAAACAGGTAATACGTTGTGCGATGAAAACCATCCGATTATTCTTGAATCGATGACTTTCCCAGATCCGGTAATTTCTATTTCGGTTGAGCCATTGACACAAGCCGACGTTGAAAAAATGACCAATGCGTTGATCAAATTAGCCGAAGAAGACCCAACTTTTACTGTGAAAACGGACGAAAATTCGGGACAAACTATCATCAGCGGTATGGGCGAGTTGCACTTGGATGTGTTGCTTGACCGTATGAAACGTGAATTTAAAGTGGAATGTAACCAAGGCCGTCCGCAAGTAGCTTACAAAGAGGCTATCACTGTTCCGGTTCAACACCGTGAAGTGTACAAAAAACAAACTGGTGGACGTGGTAAATTTGCGGATATTGTTTTTGAAATTTCGCCAAACGAAGAAGGTGCAAAAGGTCTTACTTTCGTTAACGAAGTTAAGGGTGGCAATATTCCGAAAGAGTTTATTCCGGCTATTGAAAAAGGTTTCAAAGCGTGTTTGGACAATGGTGTATTGGCCGGTTATCCGCTCGAAGGTTTCAAAGTTCGCATTATTGACGGTAGTTTCCACGCAGTCGATTCCGATGCATTGTCGTTTGAACTTTGTGCAAAAATTGGTTTCAAAGAGG
>JAITVC010000282.1 GCA_031286005.1 Bacteroidales bacterium | reverse complement strand
TCAAAGCACGTGATTTCACAGGCACGCCGATAACCGGTAAAGTCGTCATTGCAGCCACCATTCCCGGAAGATGGGCTGCGCCGCCTGCGCCGGCAATGATTACTTCGATGCCGCTGCTTTTCGCTGTTTTAGCATAGTCCACCAACAAATCGGGGGTTCGGTGTGCACTCACAATACGTTTCTCGTAAGCCACGCCGAATTGTTCCAAAATCTCCACAGCCTGCGACATCACATCGTAATCGCTCGCCGAGCCCATTATTACGCCTACTTTCATGTCTTATTTGTTTTCGGATAAATCATACCCGCAATACGGGCAAGTTACTGTGTTTTCATCGCATTCCATTCCGCATGCCGGACAGGTAATTTTTTTCATAATGATTATTGTTTTAAAGTTGCAAAGATACAAAAAAAAACTGAAACACACCTAACCTCATATCAAAAACAGCAAAATCAAATTCACCACGATGATGGAGGTGATAAAACCAAGCAATAGGCGGATGAAGTTCTTCCGCCTGCCGGAGAAGGTGATGCCGTAGATTAGTTTCAATACATTGTTGCTGATGATGGCATGAAAGGTTACGGCGCCGATTACGGAGTTGGCCACATTGTAGCCCCCGTCAAACAGGTTCAACAGGAACGGCGTAATATCCGTAACGCCGACAAATATCGACAGCACATTCAAGCCTTGCGTGCCAAAATATTCGATGGTGTATTGCGTAACAAAGGTGAAGGCCACAAACAGCAAGGCGAAAATCAACGCCACCCGAAACTCCAACGGGTTGTTTTCGGCTTTCATCTCTTCGTGATATAATACATCTACTCTTCGATGCTGGTAAAAATGCAGGAATGCAGAGATGCTTCCGCAAATCAAAATCATCACTGCAAAGTAAGGCAACAATTCTGTAAATAACTCCTGATTGAAAATCGAGAGCAACACCAACACGCGCACATACATCATGCTGATGGCTGCAATCACTGCGGCGGCATAATCCTTTACATGTTTCTCGGAAGCGGTTTTGCATTTCTTGGATAGGATGATGACGGTGGCTGTGCTGCTATAGATGCCTCCCAATATTCCCGAAAGGATAATCCCTGATTTCGGAAACACAAACCGATTGAGCAAATACGACAAATAGGAAATCGTGGAAATCACCACCGTGGCCAACCAAATCTTATACGGCGTGAGCGCAACGCCCTCGATAAACGGTGTATCGGGCAACATTGGCAACACGATGCCGACAATGAGAATAAACTTGGCCAGCGTGATGAACTCATCATTGTTGAGCTGCTTGGCAAAGTTGACAAATGTTTCTTTCATCTCGGTGATGAGCAAAATCGTTACCACCACCAGCAGCGTGAGCCAAATCGGTTGTGTGATGACCAACGGCGCAATGCAATACGTGAGAAATGCTGTGATGATGGATGTGATGCCATAACGACGGAGATGATACAATTTGAAATAATAGTTCATCCCCAACAAAACGCCCAACACCAATCCGCCACCGGCAAAGAGCATGAGGCTATCGTCCAAGATGTAGAGAATGAAACCAAGGATTCCTATCAACGTAAACGTGCGGTCGGAGCCGAAGAACTTGGTTTTGTCGGCTTGCAAATGAATCCTGCGTTGCGACAAACCGATGAGCAACGAAAACACCGTAACCAAAAAGAAGTTGATTAGGTGTGGAGGCAGGGAATTGTAGTAGTCTTTCATGTTGCTAAATTTTTATTGATTAATAGTATCGTCATGTCGAGCGTAGTCGAGACATCCCATAGCGAGGAGATTCCTCGACTACGCTCGGAATGACGGTTAAAAAAACACGCCATTGGGCAAATACCCCAGCCATTTGAGAAGCGTTTCGCCCCAAACGAAGATGAGGAGCCAGGCGATGACCATCATCGTGAAGCCGAACTTAAACGTATCCGACCAACTGTAGTGATTGGTGGCATAGAGCAGAATGGCGGGTTTACTATTGAATGGTAATACGTAAACATGCTCGATGAGCAATGCCACGGGGAAGGCTAAACTCATCAGCGGATAGCCGAACCTTTGCGCCACGCCGATGGCAATGGGCACGAAGATGAGGCAACGCATAGTTTTGGATTGAAACAAGAGTGCGCTAAACAGCATGGCTCCCGTGAGAACGGTGAATAAGACCCAAAACGGCGTGTCTTGCGTTACGCCCATTTTGTCGAACACCGTGTTGACCAACGTACCCGCAATATTCGTGCTGTCCATTCCCGCACCCAGCGTGTAGGCACCGGCCGAGAAGATTAAAAGGTGCCAAGGAATGTCAATGTCGTTCCATTTCACGATGCCGATAACGGGCGTGAGAGCAATCACAGCACCGATAAACGCTACCGTAGTTTCGCCAATATTGTGCAAGCTGCCATTGGTTGCCCACATAAACAGCACGCCCACAAAGATGGCGATGGCCTTGTACTCGCTAAACTGCATTTGGCCAAGTTTGCCCAAATCCTCTTTGAGGCGCAACATGCCGCCTGCGATTTGTGGCTTTTGCTCCTCTTTCTTCATGGGAAACATAATCTTGGTGCCAATCACCCACCCTATAATAATGAGCAAAAGGCATAGCGGGAACGCCACCGAGAACCATTCTTCGTAGTTCACCGCTCCGCCTGCGCCCATGATGAGGGCTACGGCAAGGAGATTGGCCCCCGAGCCGGTCATAAATCCGCTGGCGCCGATATTGATTTGAAACAGGTTTTGCAAAACGATATTCCGCCCGAAGTTGTTGCGATTTTCGCCCCCCGTGGCGCCGTAAATGGCAGCTATTACCATGAAAATGGGCAACAGAATGGCTGCTTTGGCCGTCGTGGCGGAAATAAAGGCCGAAAGCACGATGTTTATCACAATAAAACTAAAGAATATCCACGTGGCATTCTTGCCAAAATGCACTACAAACCAAAGGGCAAACCGTTTGGCCACTTGTGTTTTGACGAGCATACTTGCGAAGACAAACGACAGAATGTTGAGCCACATCACTGGATGTCCAAGTTGGGCGTAGGCTGCTTTTTCAGTCGTTACGCCCGTGAGCACAATCGCCAAGATAACGAATAATGAGGTGAGATAGGCCGGAATGGCTTCCGTTATCCACAAAATCACGGAGGCCGTGAATATCGCCAGCATGGCATAGTTGATACGAGAGAAATCGCCAAGCCCCATAGCTTCCAACCGTTTGGCCGCTTCTGTGGTGAGGCCGGCGGGGTCGAAAGTGTTCAAAAAAGCAATGTCGGCAAACCAATATATCCACACAAACACCAGTCCCGCCAAGGGCACGCCGAGCCGCACCATCCATTTTTCGAAGCCCGACTTGGGGCGCGAGGTGAGACGCTCGATTTTGTAGTTGTTCATGTCGAGAACGTCAATAGTCTTGTTTGTTTCCATGATTTATGGTTATGAGTTATGAATTATGAGTTAAGAGTTAGAAAAACTGACAAAATGTCAGGTTTTAATTTGTAGATTTCTTCCCGCAGGTTGCAGGAGACTTTCTACCGGAGTAGAAACCTCCGCGCAGGTTGCAGGGAACTTTCTACCGGAGTAGAAACCTTCGCGCAGGTTGCAGGGAACTTTCTACCATTTTGTAAAAGGATGCTTCATCAGCATGGAGTTGTAATACTTGGCGTCGCCGGTAACTTCTTGGCCGAGCCATTCGGGCTTGGCAAAGGTTTGCTCTTCGCTTTGGAGTTCGATTTCGGCCACGACCAAACCTTGGTTTTCGCCGTAAAACTCGTCGACTTCAAACGTGAGGTCGCCATTTTTGACCAAATAACGGGTTTTGTCAATCACACCCGGCTCGGCTATTTTGAGCAAGGCCTCAACATCCGCCGTTGGGATTTCCTTTTCCCACTCAAAACGGCTTGCACCGCTATCGTTGCCAATGCCTTTGATGGTAATGTATCCCTTGTCGCCCTTCACTCGGATGCGCACGGTGCGCTCCGGAACGGACGAGAGGTAGCCCTGCGTGATGCGGGTTTGCTTAAAAGCTTCTTTCTTGAAATTCTCGTTGTTTACTAAGAATTTGCGTTCAATCTCTTGGTTCATATTGTTTGCTATTTGTGTTATTTTGAAGTTGTAGTGTTTACTAATAGATTAATGGTAAAAAGGGTTAAAGGTTAAAGGTGAAGGGTTAATTTTTGGGCAAAGCATTTACCTTTAACCCTTGACCTTTTAACCCTACTAATTAGCCAGCATTTTCTCCGACATTCCTATCACCCGCTTGATGGCTTGCAGATAGTTGATATTTTCCACGCCATCCAATTGGCAGTCGGCGATGGTCTTTTTGATGTCGTCCAATTCCGTAGATTCGCTGTTGATGGTAACTACTCTTGCGCCGTTGATGAGCACATAACCCACTTCGCAGATGGTGTTGTTCACCATAAATCCGAAGCGTTGTTTGTGCACATTTACGGCGGCGAGGTCTTTGTTGGCCTTAATCATCGCCATAAATTCGTCGTAGGTGTAGGTGGGCTTATCCAGCTTGGGCATTTCCACTTGGAAGGCTGGGAATACGTCGTTTTCCAACACCTCTTTTGCGATAGGAAACTCGCCTTTCATCAGTGGGTTCCACTGTTCGAGGCCATCGACCGTTTGCACGAAGGTTTTGATGTCCATCTTGCCATCACGGATTTTGGTGTTGTTGATGTCGTTGGTGCGACTGATGATGTAGACTTCATCGCTGCTACGTTCCCACACCTTTTCGGGCACGGGCATCGAGAGGCGAGCCATTCGTTTCCATGCGTTGTCAAAATCTTGTCCGAACGAACGGAATTCAAAACGAGGTTTGGAGATTTCTCCGATTTTTAATTCACTCATGATTTATGTTTATTAATTGAGTTGTTTAATTGTTTTCATTGTAGAAGAACGCAGATGACACGGGTAACGCAGATTTTCGCAGATGATAATTATTTATACATAAAAATCCATTCTTATCTGCGTTATCCGTGTCTTTCGCGTTCAAAAATTCCCTTTCATTATTTATAACTCACTGTTATTAAT
>JAITVC010000215.1 GCA_031286005.1 Bacteroidales bacterium | reverse complement strand
AGACTTCCGCACCCTCGTTAGCAGCATACTCAATTGGCAAGAACAGCCAATCCTTCGCAAGATTGTAACCAAAAATGGCCAAGCCCGGACATTGATACACGCATTCCATACAGCCGATGCATTTCTCGTAATCAATGCGTGGCACTGTGCTTGTGCTGGATTTTGTGATTGCGCCGTATTTGCAGGCAAACGAACAGGGGTTGCAGGCAAACCCATACAAACAGTCGAGTTGCACAAAGCCTTTTTCTTGCATACGTTCCGGCGTGGGCAATTGCGGTTTTTCTAAAATCCGTGTAGGGTGTTGTTGCGAATCGATATAATCTTTCGAGATGGTCAGGTAGGCATTGTAATCTATCCGTTTGTGCATGGCTTGCAACACCTCAAAGGCCGCCTGCTTGCCGCGAAGCACAGCTGATGTGCCTTCGCCAATGCGGATGGCATCGCCAACACCGAAACAGTTGCGTCCAAACACATCAAAGCCTTTGGTCAGTAGCGGGTCATCCGGCATTAGACCGGTACAAATATTAATCACATCAATATTTTCGATAACCTTTTCCGTTCCCGGAATAGATTGAAAGTTCTTGCATTCTGCAACTACAGCGCCTTTGATACCAGTAAGCGTATCGTTGGGAATGGCTTTGAGCAAAAGATGCGATGTGAAAACCGGAATTCCCAATCGCCGCACACGGTTGGCCTGCACTGGGAAACCGCCTTCCCTATCCTGCGCTTCCAAGATGGCCACCACGTTCGCTCCAGCCTGCATGGCTTGATACGACGTGAGATAACCGATATTTCCCGCTCCAATGGTAAGGATGTTTTTACCCAGCAACGTTAATTCGTTGTTCATCATTTTTTGCACTACGGCAGCGGTGTAAACGCCCGGCAAGTCGTCGTTCTCAAATGCCGGCATAAACGGCACCGCACCTGTGGCCACCACTAAGAAATCGGCATCCACATAAAAGACCTTTTGCGAAACGGTATCTTTCACAGCCAAACGTTTGCCATCGAGCAAATCCCAAACCGTTGAGTTGAGCAAAATGCCATCGAGATTGTCTCCGGCAAGGGTTTTCGCAATATCAAATCCCCGCATGCCGCCAAACTTTTTCTCTTTTTCAAAGAAGAAAAACTGGTGGGTTTGCATTAGGAATTGTCCGCCAATCTTGTCGTTGGCATCAATCACCAAATTGTGAACACCATGTTTGTTCAATTCTTCACGCACGGCTAATCCTGCAGGGCCTGCGCCAACAATAGCGACTGATGTTTTGAAAACAGGGTTGGCTTCGTCGGGACGCAATGGCGTTCCATCGGGATAAAAATCTCTGGGAATCTCGCAAACGTCTTTGATGTTGTCCACTTTCGTGATGCAAATCCGACGAATTTCGCCATCTACAAGCATTTCGCACGCACCGCATTTGCCGATACCGCATTCCAAACTCCGCTTGCGGTTTTTGATGCTGTGACTGTGTACGGGGAACCCCGCTTGATGCAGAGCTGCGGCAATTGTAAATCCGCGTTGGCCAACAATTTTTTGACCATTAAATAAAAATTCCACAACTTCGGTTTGTGGAATATCCAAAACAGGGTGTTGAGTGATTTTGAACATTCGTTTGTGTTTAAGGACTACAAAGATACAAAAAAATTAGAAATAGTGCATTTCAAATATTTTTTGTATCTTTGTAACCTTTTTTGTGCAACATTCAACTTGAATTAATTAAGGTTCAAGATAAGTTTAGAATTTTTTGTATCTTTGCACTATGATTCATCCATCTAATTTTAAAGAGAAAATCGCCTTTTCGACTGTTGAGGAAATATTGAGAGGTCATTGTTTGTCAGCGTTGGGGCAGAACTATGTGGCGCAACTCCGGTTTGAAACGGACTTTGACCGGTTGTTTGAAACGCTTTCGCAAACTGAACAATTCAAAGCCATATTGAACGAAGTCGGGAATTTCCCGTCGCAGGATTATTTTGATTTGACGGAAACGTTGAGAGGCCTTGAAGCGCAGGGCAATTTCATCGAAATAGAGCCGTTGCAACAGTTGCAAGCATCGTTGCGAACGATTGCACGGATTTTGGTTTACATGGATGCGTTGGATGCCGAGCGCTTTCCGGATGTGGTAAGGTTGATAGATGAGGTGTTTTTGCCGGAAGATGTTTTGAAACAGTTGTTCGGATTGCTGGATTCACAAGGGCAAATTGCGGATGGTGCATCGTCGGAATTGCGGGCTATTCGCCAGGCCATTCGTTCCAAACAAGCCGAAACCGACAAACGTTTGCGCCGATTGATGCAGCAAGCCAAATCCGATGGATTGATTGCCGAAGATGCCGAGCCTTCGGTGCGAAACGAACGGTTGGTAATTCCGATTTTGGCGGGACAAAAGCGAAAAATGAGGGGGTTTATTCACGATGTGTCGAATACGGGGCAAACGGTGTTTATCGAACCCGAAGATGTATTTAATTTGAACAATGAAATCCGTGATTTGGAAAACGATGAGCGATTAGAAATTATTCGCATTTTGAAAGAGTTTACGAATCACATTCGTCCGCATATTCCCGAACTTTTGAATGCGTATCAATTTTTAGGCGTTGTTGATTTCCTTAGGGCCAAAGCACTTCTGGCGATTGAGATGAATGCCGTGATGCCGGTTTTATCGGCCGATCCTGAGTTGGAATGGTGGGATGCACGACATCCAATTCTCGAAAAATCCTTGCAGAAACAAGGCAAAAAGATTGTTTCGCTCAACATTCGTTTGGATGCGGACGACCGAATTTTGATTATTTCGGGACCTAATGCCGGAGGAAAATCGGTGTGTTTGAAGACGGTTGGATTGTTGCAATACATGTTGCAATGCGGTTTGTTGATTCCGGTTAATGAAACGTCGGAAGCGGGTATTTTTGAACATCTGTTTTTAGACATCGGCGACCAACAATCTTTGGAAAATGATTTAAGCACATACAGTTCGCACCTCACGAATATGAAGCAATTAGTGAGTTCGGCCAATCCGAAAACGTTGTTTTTGATTGATGAATTGGGCGGCGGAACAGAGCCGCAAATCGGTGGTGCAATTGCAGAATCCATTGTGGAATATTTGGATCGCAAACATGCGTTTGGCGTGATTACAACACACTATGCTAATCTCAAATTGTTGGCTGATCGTTTGGATGGTGTAGTAAACGGCGCAATGTTGTTCGACACGGATTCGCACAAACCGCTGTATGCGCTAAAAACAGGCACACCCGGAAGTTCGTTCGCCATTGAAATGGCCGAAAATATCGGTTTGCAAACGTTTATTTTAGATGCCGCCAAGCAGAAAGCCGGCGAATCGCATTTGAATTTTGAACAGCAATTGCAACAGTTGGATGTGGAGAAAAAAATCCTCGAACAAAATCAATTGGAAGTTAAATTAGCCGATGATTTGTTGTCGCAAACCCTCGAAAAATATAACAAATTAGCCTACTCGCTCGAAACGCAGAAAAAAGAAATTCTAAACAAAGCCAAAGCCGAAGCCAAGAAAGTTTTGGATGATGCCAATAAATTAGTTGAAAAAACCATTCGCGACATTAAAGAGGCGGGGGCGGAGAAACATGCCACACAAGCCATTCGCGAAGAGTTGTCGAAGATGAAAGATACGGTTGCCGAACATTCGGAAGGGTACGAGGGACGAGGTGGCGAGGTGCGGGGTAGGGGCGTATTGCATACGCCCAAATTGACCGACCGTATGGCGGGCGTACGTAATACGCCCCTACATATTTTGAAAATTGGGGATTTCGTTAGGATTTCAGAGGGCGGCGCTGTTGCGGAAATCATAGAGATGAAGAAGAATAAGGCTGTTGTTTCCACGGGCTTAATCAAGATGACACTGCCTTTGGAACAGTTGCAATATGTTCCGAAAGGGCAAGTTCCCAAGCAGGATAATTTCCGGAAAAGCAAGTTCGACAGCATCTTGAACGACATCAACACTCGCAAAATCAATTTCAGTCCGAACTTAGATTTGCGTGGCTTCAATGCCGAAGAGGCCACCAATGCCACACTGAAATTTCTGGATGATGCTACGCTTTTCAGCGAAAAACATTTGCAAATTCTGCACGGGCGAGGTGATGGCGTGCTTCGGCGGATTGTTCGCGATATTCTCAAACATAACAAAGATGTGCAGAGTTTCGACTACGAGCATATTGAACGTGGGGGCGATGGAATTACGTTGGTGGAGATGAAATAAACATGAGCGAACTCACACACATCTTCTAACATCCACCCGCCCTCTCGTAAAAATTAGAAAAAGCACAAAAGTAATATTTTCTTTTGTAAATTTACAACCGTTGTCGAAATTATTGTTTCGGGAACGGTTTTTTATTATGTTCATTTAAACAATTCAATAAATAACAACATTAACAAAACAAAAAAAACAGTAAAAAACCCCCAGTAGGGGGGTATGAGAATAATATTTTAAGCCGTATCTTTGCGGTTGGATTAACAAAACAAAAAACAAAACAAAATTATGCTTAAAAAGTATTTCAAAATGGGGAGTGTGGTTGCGATAGCAACCTGCCTCGCAGCAGTAACCATGTTATCGGGTTGCGGTAAAGACGATGACAAAGACAAAGGAAAAGAAGGCGAAGAATGGAACGGCGGTAACCTCGTTTTGCCAGATGGCTACGCTTGGGTGCAATCGACGGAAGGCACAGCCAATAAAGATGCTTTTATTTTCAACGACAACCGCAGTGTGGAGTATTACGAATACGAGGAAGGCGCATGGTCGAGCGATCAATTTGAAGGTGCAGATATGACCTACGAAACCGAAGGTGGAAAATTTACCTTATATACTGCCACAAATGAAGTGTCGGGCGTTCAATACTACACCGTGTCGGGAAATAATTTGACAATGGCTTATGAAGCGTATCTGCACGTATCCGACGCATGGCAGCATTACACCAAACAGGAATTTACTCCCAACAACGGCAACGATGATGGAGACGATGACGGCGATGACGAAAGTTATAGTGCAAGCGATGTTGTAGGCGCATTTCAGTGGACAGGTACATCAATGATGAAGCAAGCGGAATGGACATTTGTATTCGAGGAAAATGGTACAGGTTACTATGTTCAAATTCCAGATATTTCAACCGGAGAGAGGGAAGAAGAATATGAGTTTGATTGGCAATATATGGACGGGGGAATTATTAAAATATCCCCATCGGGCACAGCCATTTATATGCACCTTATAAGCAAAAACACCATAACCGAATATTATCCCAACAACCCCGACTACGAAAACGGAATCAACTACATTCGTACGAATACTTATCCCGAAAGACAATAATTGATAAACACAGGGGTGGGCGAACCCCGCCCTAACAAATCATAATAAAAAGTCCGAATAAGGAACGGACGTAAAACAAAACAATTAATTTATGGAGAACAAACATTCCCAAGCCATCCCCGCCGAAGCATTGGGCGAGGCACAAAAACGACTTAATGAGGCTATCGAGGCGCTCAAACCTTACATCATCAACCTATCGGCACAGGAGCGTCAAAACCAACTGAAATTGGGCGACAAAACGCTGGCTTTTGCCGAAAAGGCATTTGAGTTTGCAGAATCCAACCCGGATTTTGCACCGTCGTATTTCGATATGGCGGAGTATGCCATCGACATGAAAGACACCACCAGCATGCGAGTGTTGCTCGTTACGCTGGAGCAGCTGCGGCAAGGTGTGTCCGACACGATGATGGCCGCAGGCGGCGATGCCTACAACCACTCCCTTATCTACTACAACGCCGTAAAACAAGCCGCCAATCAGAATGTTCCGGGCGCAAAAGCGATTTATAGCGAATTGCGTGAGCGCTTTCCGGGGGGACGACCGAAGAAAAAGACTGAATAGTGAACGCTTCGACTCCGCTCAGCGACCAAAACCCGGTGGCTGAGCGGAGTCGAAGCCACGTTAAAATAGCTCCGAAGCACCATTTAATCCTTCGGAGCTATTTTTTTATCCCCGCAAGGGGGTTTTTAATATCTCGGAGGCATTAATTAATATCTCAAAGGTATTAATTAATACTTCGGAGGTAGTTTTTAATACCTCTTGGGTAGTTTTTTTGCCGAAAAAAATATTAATAAATACCTCGGAGGTATTTTTAAATACCCTCTAAGGGGTTTTTTGGACTTCTGAGGTGGTTTATAAGGTTTGTAAAGTTCATAAAGAAACTACACTACAATAACTTTATGAACTTTATAAACTTTTTTGTATCTTTGCACAAAATATAAAATACCATGTCAAAAATTCTCGTTACCGGCGGCGCCGGATTTATCGGTAGCCACACCGTGGTTGAACTTCAAAACAACGGATTTGAGGTTGTTATTGTGGATGATTTATCTAATTCAAATGAAAATGTGATTGAGCAAATTGCAGCCATCACGAAGAAGAAACCACTGTTTGAATTGGTTGATTTGGCGAATGAAGAGGCTTGCAAAAAACTGTTTGCCAAACACTCGGATATTGCAGCGGTGATTCATTTTGCAGCGAGTAAGGCGGTTGGGGAATCGGTTGATAAGCCGTTGTTTTATTACAAAAATAATTTATGTTCGCTGATGAATGTGCTGGAAAATATGGCGATGCACAACATCAAACCGATTGTATTTTCATCGTCGTGCACGGTCTACGGACAGCCGAAAACGTTGCCTGTAAACGAGCAATGCCCTTTGCAACCGGCCGAATCGCCTTACGGAAACACCAAACAGGTTGCCGAAGAAATCTTATCGGATACAACGAAAGCCATGCCCATCAACGTGATTGCTCTACGTTATTTCAATCCGATTGGCGCTCACGAAACGGCGATGATTGGCGAACTTCCGATTGGTGTGCCGAATAATTTAATGCCATTCATCACACAAACCGCAGCGGGAATCCGCGAGAAATTATCGGTGTTTGGAAACGATTATAATACGCCCGATGGCACGTGTATTCGTGATTATATCCATGTTGTGGATTTGGCCAAAGCGCATGTTGTTGCACTCAATCGCCTGTTAAACGGCAAACAGAAAAAGTCGATGGAGTTTTTCAATCTTGGAACAGGTAACGGTTTCAGCGTGTTGGAGGTGATTAAAAGTTTTGAAAAAACATCGGGACGGAAATTGAATTATCAAATTGTTAGTCGTCGGGCGGGAGATATTGAACAGATTTGGGCTGATCCGAAGTTTGCAAACGAAGAATTGGGTTGGAAAGCCGAAAAATCGTTGGATGAGATGACGTTGAGTGCATGGAATTGGCAGAAAAAACTGAGTCATATCGCTTAATTGGGTCATGTCGAAAACCAATCTTGGCTATATCGAAACAACGTTGAACAATGTCGCTTTTTTCGGCATTGAAAGCCGGTATTCGCGCATTTATAATATGGCGTTTTATCTCAACCAATTCTTGGATATAAAATTGGAAAACACGATTGATTTCGATAGTTATGCCACTAAAAAACGGGTATCTTATCCGAGTTATATCTATACGTCTGAGGCAGACCATTGCACGTGTTATTTGATTGGCAATAAGGGTGAAAATACCTTGTTTAAAAATTATCCCGATATAGATTTTTGGTTTCTGGCGGAACTTGAAGGCGGGCTTAACGACTCGCATTTTGTGGTGTTGCAAGATAAACTATGCAACAAATTTAGTTTGCAGGAACATGTGTTTGCTCTGCATGAGGTTAAGCCCAAAACACTTGAAAAGTTTGCGGATTTCGAGTTTGACTTTTTAGACTATAAGACGAAATTAGTCTATCAACGCCAACAGGAAGAACGTCAAAACAGGCTTTAAGACAAACGGCTACGATAATCCTCGTAAGAAAATTCACGCACTAATTCAAATCCTGTTTGTTCTCGCCAAATGCCGATTGATGGGTGTTTCACGCCATTGAACATCGTTGTTTTGACCATTGTGTAATGAATCATGTCGTTGAACACGATTTTATCGCCAACTTGCAACGGCTTTTCAAACGACCAATCGCCCATAAAATCGCCTGCCAAACATGAATTTCCGCCAATTCGATACGTAGGCATTTCGACTCCGCTCAATGACCGAGTGTTGTCGGGGAGTGCGGATAAAATTTTCGGCTTGTACGGCATTTCCAAACAGTCGGGCATGTGTGCGGTAAACGATACGTCTAAAATTGCGGTTTTCTGTCCGTAATTTTCGACAATATCTTCTACGGTGCTTACTAAAACACCCGTTTCCCAAGCGAAAGCGGAGCCGGGTTCTAAGATTAGTTTTAGATTGGGATATTTGTTTTTAAAGTTTTTTAGAAGTTCAATTAAAAATTCAACATCATAGCCTTTCCGTGTCATCAGATGGCCTCCGCCCATATTCAGCCATTTTAATTTCGGCAAAAAATGTCCGAAACGTTGCTCAAAGTTATCCAAAACTTTTTTCAAATCGTGCGAATCAGATTCACAAAGAGCGTGAAAATGCAAGCCGTCTACACCGTCGGGCAGCATTTGGAGTTGGTCCGATGTAATGCCTAAACGCGAGCCTTTTGCACAAGGGTTATATAAATCTATTTCCACTTCCGAAAATTCGGGATTTACCCGTAAGCCCAACGAAATCGCTTTATTTGCCGCTTTTGCACGTGCCGAGAATCGCTCGAGTTGCGATAGCGAATTAAAGGTTAGATGTGAACTTAATGCCGCAATTTCGTCAATATCATTATCTGTATAAATAGGCGAATAGGTATGCGCAAAATCGCCCATTTCTTCTACCGCCAAGCGTGCTTCAGCCAACGAACTTGCTGTTGCACGCCGAAATCCGAATTGATTTAGAATCGGAAATGCGCTCCACATAGCAAAACCTTTAAACGCTAAAATGATTTCAACGTTCGCACGTTTTCTAACATCATCAATTATGTGTAGATTCTTTTTTAGGAGCGCCTCGTCAAGAACGTAGCAAGGGCTGGGGATTTGAGTGTAGTTCATCATGTTCAAAAATTGTTATGCAAAGATACGAAAAAATAATGATTTCATAAATTTTTCGTATCTTTGTAAGTTTTTTGATTAACAATATTGATTTTATGCCATCGCAAATCCTTATCATAGATGATGAACGTGCTATCCGAACGAGTCTTCGCGATATTTTGGAATACGAAAATTATGCCGTAGAGGAAGCCGAACACGCTGTAAAAGCACTTGAACTATTGAAAAATGGCCGTTTTGATGTAATTTTCTGCGATATTAAAATGCCGAAAATGGATGGCTTGGAATTTTTAGACCATGCCAAACTCTTGACCGATGCACCGATTATCATGATTTCCGGGCACGGAACGATTGATACTGCGGTGGAAGCATTGAAAAAAGGGGCTTATGATTTTATCGAAAAGCCATTAGATTTGAATCGCCTTTTGGTTTGTGTTCGCAATGCTTTGGAGAAAAAATCGTTGGTGGCTGAAACTAAGGTTTTGAAGACTAAAATTCAAAAAACCGACGAAATTATAGGTAGTAGTCCCGAAATGCAAGCCATTTTGGATATGGCCGATAAGGTGGCGGCAACCGATGCACGTGTGCTGATTTGCGGCGACAACGGCACCGGAAAAGAGCTTTTGGCCCGACGGATTCACAATCACAGTTTGCGTGCCAATCAATCGCTTATTGAAGTAAATTGCGCCGCAATTCCATCCGAACTCATCGAAAGCGAATTGTTTGGCCATGAAAAAGGCTCGTTCACTTCGGCTATTAAACAACGTAGAGGTTATTTCGAGCAAGCCGATGGCGGAACTTTGTTTTTGGATGAAATTGGCGATATGAGTCTTTCGGCCCAAGCCAAAGTTTTGAGGGCACTTCAAGAAAATAAAATTAATCGCCTTGGCGGAGAAAAAGATATTTCTGTAAATGTAAGAGTTATTGCAGCGACAAACAAGGATTTATTATCAGAAATTGCCAAAGGAAACTTCCGTGAAGATCTTTTTCATCGAATTTCTGTCATTATTTTGAAACTTCCTAACCTAAATCAACGTATAAGTGATTTACCTGAATTAATTAATCATTTTATTCACGAAATTTGTAAAAGTCAAGGAAAGCCCGAATTAACCATTACCGAAAAAGCCCTTCAAGAGCTTTCAAAGCGCACTTGGACGGGAAATATCCGCGAATTGCGAAACGTTGTTGAACGATTGGTGATTTTCTGCGAAAAGACGATTTCGGATGAGGATGTGAAACGCTATGTTGGATTGTAAATAAGAACTGTATTATCAAATATTTTACATACATATTATCTTGTGTTCTCGTATTTTGTTTCAATACGGCCTTTGGGCAATATTTTGAAACCGAAAAATTCGTGGAGTCCAAAACAGTGCCTTGCGAGGCGTATCTGTATCGATATTCGTCTTCTGTTGTAAAACAGGCAGCACATATTGTTCTTGCTAAACAAGGGATAAAACCAACGATGTCTTTCAATGGCGACTATTGTCTGTTTAATGGAAAAGACTTAGATTCGACAATATTGGCCAATACCAATATTGTATTTTGGACAGAGGATTTTGGCAGCGAGAAAAGTACCTTGCTGTTTTCTGCATTTAATACTAAAACCAAGAAGTATGTGGCAGCTATTAAGGATGTTGCCGTACTTGACAAGATAAAGAAAACATTCTCGCGTATAGAATATGAGTGTGTAGATGTTTCCAATCAATTGTTTATTGCCGACCAAAATCAGAAAGTATCCGAATTGGATAAAGAAGTTAACAAATTGCAAAACGATTTACAACGCTTAGAGACTTACACTCCGAATGCCACCATGCAAATCAACCAACTCAAATCGTCTCTCCGGCTAAAGAAATTAGAATTGGCGAAAGAGACTGATGTTTTGGAACGGTTGAGACATGCATCAAGTTTTTGAGAGTAGCCTCGCCGGGAATCGAACCCGAATTTAAAGTTTAGGAAACTTTCGTTCTATCCATTGAACTACAAGGCCAAAACAGTTTATAAGATTTTTAAAGTTTGTAAAGTTATCGCAGTTTCTATCATTAGTTTTTCTTTGCTATTTGGCGCAGCCACTTTATAAACCTTATGAACTTTACAAACTTTATGAACTAACTTTTTCAAGCACCACAGCTGTGATGTATTCCAACTGCTCGCCATCTAATTCCGAGTGCATGGGTAAACTCATCACGGTTTGGGCTAATTTTTCAGAGATGGGAAAATCGCCGTCTTTGTAGCGTGGGTCTTGATAGGCTTTTTGTTGGTGAAGCGGAACAGGATAATAAATCATCGCAGGAATACCTTTACCGGCAAGGTGCTTAATGAGTTCGTCGCGATTGATGCTTTCGTGTAATTGCAGCGTATATTGATGAAAAACATGTGATGAATAGGTTGCCAACGTGGGAACAGTGAATTTGGAGCACTTCTCAAATACCGATGAATAAAAGGCTGCGGCTTTGGCACGATTGGCATTATACGTATCCAATTGTTTGAGTTTGGCATCCAGAATAACGGCTTGAATGCTGTCTAAACGGGAATTAACACCGATTTCATCGTGATAATACCGCACTTTCATACCATGATTAACCACCACTCGCAGTTTGTCGGCCAGCGCATCATCGTTGGTAAAAATAGCGCCACCATCGCCATAACAACCAAGATTTTTAGAGGGGAAAAACGAGGTGCAACCCACATGTCCGATAGTTCCAACTTTCTGCTGGCGGCCGTCGGAATAGATATAATCTGCGCCAATGGCCTGACAGGCATCTTCAATCACAAACAAATTATGCTTCTTGGCCAAATTCATGATGGCTTCCATATCGGCAGACTGTCCGAACAAATGCACGGGCACAATGGCTTTAGTTTTCGGCGTGATGGCTTTTTCGAGAGCACCGAGGTCAATGTTGAAAGTGTCCGGATCTACATCCACCAAAACAGGGGTTAATCCTAAAAGTGCGATAACTTCTGCTGTGGCCACGAAGGTAAAACTCGCCGTAATCACTTCATCGCCGGGTCTCAATCCCAACGCCATCATCGACACTTGCAAAGCATCTGTACCATTAGCGCAAGGAATCACATGTTTCACGCCCAGATACTTTTCTAAATTGTCTTGAAAGCGTTTTACCGCAGGGCCATTGATGAAAGCGCAAGAGTCAATAACCTCTTGAATGCCTTTGTCTACTTCTGTTTTGATATGTTGGTATTGACTTTTCAGGTCAACCATTTGAATTGGATTCATGTTCTTGTTTTTTTTAATTTGCAAAGGTACAAAAAAAATCTGAAATAGCGAATCGTTATTAATTAGCAATAAGCCTCATCTATTTGCTGGCGCACGTCTTTTAGAACGAAGTCAGTTTTCAGACCACTTACACCGCCACCAAACTCAAATCCAAACTCCGAATTTGATGCGTTAGCGCTCCCACCGAAATGTAATCTACACCGGTTTCGGCGAATTGGCGAATGGTTTGTTCGGTGATGCCTCCGGAGGCTTCGGTTTCGTAGCGTCCGGCAATCCGGTCTATCGCCTTTTTCAAATCCGACGGCGAGAAATTGTCGAGCATGATTCTTTGAAATCCGCCCTTTTCCAATGCTTGCGACAACTCATCAAAGTTCCTAACTTCGATTTCTATCGCCAATGTCTTTCCGGTGTTTTGCAAGTAATCGTGCGCCGCATCAATCGCTTGCGGGATTCCACCTGCAAAATCAATATGATTATCTTTAATCATCATCATATCGTAGAGGCCAAACCGATGGTTTTCGCCGCCACCGATTTTCACGGCCATCTTTTCGATTAATCGGAAGTTTGGGGTGGTTTTTCGGGTATCTAACAGTTTGGTTTTTGTGCCACTCAACAAGTCGGCAATCCGTCGGGTGTGCGTGGCTATGCCGCTCATGCGCTGCATGAAATTGAGCGCCAAACGCTCGCCTTTCAATATCGAACGTGATGAGCCTTTAACCTCAAACACCACATCGCCGGGCTTTATCGGCATTCCATCCTGCATCTTTGGCATAAATTCCAAATCGGCATCCACATGAGAAAACACCCGTTTGGCCACATCCACACCGGCCAAAATGCCGGCTTCTTTTACCCGTAGAATGGCTGAGCCTTGCGCCGTTTCCGGAATACAGGCCAATGACGTGTGATCGCCATCGCCAATATCTTCGCGCAAAGCCCGAACAATTATATCATCCATCAAATCCATACTTATTTCTTGCGGTTTTTACTGTAATCGGCATTCAACGCTTCGAGAACGGCCTCGGTAATATCCATGCTCGGCAACGAATAGATTACGCCACTGGTGCGGGCTTTCGACAGGATAATGGTAAAGTTGCCGTTGGCTTTATTGTACTCTTCCACAAAGGCAAAGATTTTATCTTGCACGTCTTGATTTTTTTGAGCACGGGTTTCCATCAATTGCTGCGTGTAGCGTTGCTCCAATTGTTGCAATTCTTGTTGACGTTGTTGCAATTGTTCTTCTTTCTTTTTTTGCTCGCTCAACGTCATGGTTGCACCCACTTTCAAATAGTTTTCGTAATCCGTTTGAAAGTTTTTAGCCCGTTGTTCCAAATCGCCTGATAACTTACGATCCACACCGTCCAATTCTTTCATCACATCGGCCACCATGTCGTAATTAGCAAAAATCGAATCCGTATCAATCGTTGCAATGGTAATAGTCGAATCTGAGGAAGCAGTTACAGCAACAGGAGTGGTTTCAGAGTTTTTTGTTTGACATCCGGTAACGATTCCGCCTAAAATTAAGGCTACATAAATACATGTTTTTTTCATAGTTCTTTTTGTTTTTTTTATTTTTTATTTACTTGTTATTTCTATTCATTATTCTCTAATCACTATTCACTAATTAAAATCCCACCTCCGTAAGATATTTCAACCTCACCAGCCGCACTTCTTCAAGCGTGTATTCGTCTTCATCAAGCACTTTCAAAGCCTCCTTTGGCGAATCGGTTTCGGCCTCTTGGAAATAGTCGTAAATATCTTCAACATGGTATTTATCCAAGCATTCGTTAACATAATAATTAATGTTGATTTTCGTTCCGCTCGCCACAATATGCTCCATTTCCGTAAGCAATTCGTCCATCGTTAAACCTTTGGCTTTCGCAATGTTTTCGAGTGGCAATTTCCGATCGATATTTTGAATGATATACACTTTCAAGCCCGATTTATTCACGATGGTTTTCACCACTAAATCCTGCAAACGCTCAATCTCATTTTCCTCAACATAGCGTTTGATAATATCAATAAACGGCTGTCCGAATTTCGTAGCCTTCGCAGCTCCCATGCCCGTGATTTGACTCATCTCTTCCATCGTGATGGGATATTGCAACGTCATGTCAATCAACGAAGGCTCGGTCAAAATCGCCCACGAATTGACATTGTGTTTTCTCGCCATCGCTTTCAATTCTTCTTTCAGCAAGGCCAGCAACTGTACATCGCCTTCTTTTTCCGTTATAACGGCCGTTTGCTCATGGCTTTCCAAAAGACTGTCCTTGGGCACATAGATGGGATACGGCTGATTCATGTAAGCCCGGCCTTTCTCCATCAATTTAACCATGCCGTAGTTATCAATATCCTGCTCTATCAAATGTTCCATCAAACACTGACGAATCACGGTATTCCAATATTCCAAATCATGACTTTCGCCACATCCGAATGCCGGCAATTCGTGGTGTTTATAAGCCTTGATTTGAGCCGTCATTTGTCCCGCAATAATATGGCAGATATGCTTAAGTTTGTAGCTTTCTTCCAAGTCGTCCATCGTTTCCAAAATGGTTTGCACATCTTCCGTAATCAACATGCGCTCTCTGGGGTTTGTGCAATTATCGCAATTTTGGCAATCGCCTTCAAATTCTTCGCCAAAATAATGCAAAATACTCTTTCTGCGACAAACACCGGTCTCTGCATACGACACTACGTCTGCTATCAACTGACTGGCAATCTCCTGTTCGTCCGAATTTTTTTCTTTGCGTATAAAAGCTTCCAACTTCAAAATATCTTCCTGACTGTAAAATGCAATGCAATGTCCTTCACCGCCATCACGACCGGCACGACCGGTTTCCTGATAATAGCCTTCCAAACTTTTGGGCATATTGTAGTGAATCACAAAGCGCACATCGGGCTTGTCAATCCCCATTCCAAACGCAATAGTGGCCACAATCACATTCACATCTTCATTCAAAAAACGGTCTTGATTTTCCGCACGAATGTGCTGTTCCAAACCTGCGTGATAAGGCAATGCCTTGATGCCGTTGGCTTGCAAAACCCGTGCAAATTCTTCCACTCGTTTGCGGCTCAAACAATAGACAATACCCGATTTATTGGAGTTTTCCCGAATATAACGCACAATGTCCCGATCCACATGTTTGGTTTTCGCACGCACTTCATAAAACAAGTTCGGACGATTAAACGATGATATAAACACTTGCGCATCCGGCATACTTAGGTTTTTCTGTATGTCGCGTTGAACTTTCGGCGTTGCTGTTGCCGTGAGGGCCATTACCGGAACCTTATGCCCAATGTCGGTGATCAATGGCCGCAATCGACGATATTCCTGACGAAAATCGTGCCCCCATTCTGAAATGCAATGCGCTTCGTCAATGGCATAGAACGACACATTCAGTTGTCTGAAGAAGTCTACATTCTCTTTTTTGGTCAAGGATTCTGGAGCCACATACAACAATTTGGTTCTGCCTTCCAAAATTTCAGCTTTTACCCGCGCCATATCCACTTTGTTCAACGACGAATTGAGATAATGCGCCACGCCCAGTTCCGAGCCAAAGTTCCGCACGGCATCCACTTGGTTCTTCATCAACGAAATCAACGGTGAAACAATCACTGCTGTCCCCGGCAAAAGCATGGCGGGCAATTGATAGCATAACGACTTCCCGCCCCCCGTCGGCATGATAACAAACGTATCCTGCCCCGATAGCAGACTTTGGATTACTGCCTCCTGCGTACCTTTGAATCGGTCAAATCCAAAAATACGTTTTAGTTCGGTATGCAATAATTCCTGCGAAATGTTCATGATGTCAAAAAAAATGCTTATCTTTGCGGTTCGATTGCTCAAAGATAGTAATAAATTTTGAAACATACAAGTTTATATGATAAAAACTGCTAAAAATATTCAAAACATAGCCAAAAAAACTATCCAAAACGAGGCTCTGGCTATCTCAAACCTCGAAAAATGGATTAACGCTGATTTTTCCACTGTGGTGGATTGCATTTTGTCGATGAAAGGCCGTTTAATCGTTAGCGGAATCGGAAAATCCGCCAATATCGGCACCAAGATTGTATCGACCCTCAACTCTACCGGAACGCCCGCCGTTTTTATGCATGCAGCCGATGCTATCCATGGCGATTTAGGTATGATTCAAGACGGCGATGTGGTAATGTGTATCTCTAAAAGTGGAAATACACCCGAAATTAAAGTGCTCGTGCCGCTCATCAAGAATTTTGGAAACAAGTTGATTGCTATGGTCGGAAACACCGAATCCTATTTAGCCCAACAAGCCGATTTCATTCTGAATTGTACGGTTACGCGCGAAGCCTGTCCCAACAACCTCGCCCCCACCACAAGCACAACCGCACAACTTGTGATGGGCGATGCCCTCGCCATAGCTTTGCTCGAATGCCGTGGATTTACAGCCGAAGATTTTGGCAAATACCATCCCGGCGGAGCGCTCGGAAAACAGCTCTATCTACACGTTTCAGACCTTTCGGCCAATAACGGAAAGCCACAAGTTTCGCCCGAAACACCCTTGCGTGATGTTATTTTGGAAATGACAGGAAAACGTTTGGGAGCAACAGCCGTTGTAGAAAACGGAAAACTCATAGGCGTTATTACCGATGGCGACTTGCGCCGATTGATGCAAACCAATCAAGACCTCACAGCCATCATCGCCAAAGATTTCATGGGCATTTCGCCCAAAACCATCGCACAAACCGAAATGGCCGTGAACGCCCTCGACGTCATGCGAAAAAACAGCGTTTCACAATTGCTCGTAATCAACGAAACCGGCGAATACAGCGGCATAATCCACCTGCACGATTTACTGCGAGAAGGGATTGTTTAAATCAAGATATAGGAAGGGTATACGAGGTATATAGCAGGTATAGCGCAGGTCTATACAAAGGGTATATAAAGCGTGTTTAAGTAGTATTTAACAGGCTGTATTTTTTGTGTTTGTGATTTTTTGTTTGTACAGTGTCTATTTAGCAGGGACTTTGTTATATACTTGTTCTCTATTTGTTGTCTATTTATAGACTATTTGTAGTCTATTTGTTATATACTTGTTATGTATTTTGTATGTACAGGGTATGTACAAGTTATGTACAAGTTATGTACAGGTTATATACAGGCTATCCCCAAGTCCGTATCATCTCCGTATCAAGTCCGCTACAACTCCGGTACAAAATCTTTTAATTCTTGATTTTTAATTTTTAATTATTTTTCGTATCTTTGCAAAGTTTTTACTTTAATCAATTATGAAAAAAATCTTATTTTTATCTTTTGTTTTTGCCGTACTTGGCCTGAATGCCAATCCTGTGCAATGGTCGTATTCGGTAAAACCTTTGGAAGGCAACAAAGCCGAATTGGTTTTTTCGGCCTCAATTCAATCCGGTTTTCAAATGTATGCAACCGAAATTCCGGAAAATGGGCCTCTGCCAACCGAGTTTTTTTACGCCGATTCCAAGGCATTTAAAAAAATCGGTAAAATTAAAGAAGTTCCTGCTCCCAAAATCAAATTCGACGATGCGTTTGGAATGAATATCGGCATTCACGTTGGAAGTGCTCAATTTGTTCAAACTATTGAGATTTTAAGCGACAAAGATTTTGCGATTACGGGTACGATTGATTACATGGTTTGCGAAGGAACCGCCTGTCATCCGTACAACGACATTGATTTCAACTTCTCTGTAAAAGGTGTTCCGCAAGCAGCCAACAATAGCGCTGCCAACGCAGAACAACCCACAGAAGTGGAAGATACCGCCATAGTAGCTGTTGCAGAAGATGTCGTTCCGGATCAAGCCGAGGCAACTTCTGCCTACATCACGACAACCGAAACGCCGGAAGAAGCCTCGTCCGAAAACATCTTGTGGTTTATCCTTTTGGCTTTGGGTGCCGGATTAGCAGCCGTGCTCACACCTTGCGTGTTCCCGATGATTCCAATGACGGTTTCGTTCTTTATGAGTGGCGGCACCAAACGTTCAGAAGGTATTTTTAAAGGTTTGATTTTTGGATTATCCGTAGCCTGTATTTATTGCCTTTTGGGCGTTATTGTTGCTTTGACGAAAAGCGCAGATTTTGCCAATGTGTTGAGTACACACTGGATTGCAAATTTAATTTTCTTCATCCTTTTCGTGATTTTCGCATGTTCGTTCTTTGGATTGTTTGAAATCACACTACCAACCGGACTTTCCAACAAATTAGATGCCAAAGCAGACAAAGGCGGATTGATTGCCTCTTTCTTCATGGCGGCCGTATTGACGTTGGTTTCGTTCTCTTGCACCGGTCCGTTTGTGGCCACCTTGTTGGTTGAAGCGGCTATGGGAACATCGGTATTGAAACCGATTTTAGGTATGTTTGCTTTTGGTTTTGCATTAGGATTGCCGTTTATGGTGCTCTCCATGTCGCCTGCTTTGATGAAAAAAATGCCGAAATCAGGCGGATGGCTCAACTCCGTGAAAGTTGTATTTGCCTTTATTTTAGTAGCCTTTGCCTTAAAATTCTTATTGGCCATCGACACCGCTTACGGTTTGAATTTGTTTACCCGTGAAGTGTATTTGGGCATTTGGATTGTGATTTTCTCGCTGATGGGATTCTATTTGTTGGGCAAAATCAAATTCTCGCACGATAGCGATGTGCAACACGTTGGTGTGTTCCGTTTGTTTTTGGTTGTAGCCACATTCTCGTTTGTAGTGTATATGATTCCGGGCTTGTTCGGCGCACCGCTCAAAATGCTTTCGAGTTTAACGCCACCCATGTCAGCACAACAATTTGATTTGAGCAAAACAACCGTTCAAGTGGCCGTAGGCACTGAAAATACAGCTGCATCTAAACTTTGCGGAACGCCTAAATTGAGCGATAAATTGCATTTGCCACACGGTTTGCAAGGCTATTTCGATTATGAAGAAGGCATGGCTTGCGCAAAACAACAAGACAAACCGGTGTTTTTGGATTTTAAAGGCCACACCTGCTCCAACTGTAAAAAGATGGAAGCCGATGTATGGAGCGATCCGGAAGTATTAGCTTTGCTCAACGAATATCTAATTATTGCGCTCTACACTGACGAGAAAACCGACCTTCCGGAAAACGAATGGGTAACCTCCAAAGTAGATGGCAAAGTGAAGAAAACTGTTGGCAAGCGCAATGCCGATTTCCAAATCGACCGCTTTAAGACTAACCAATTGCCTTATTACGTAACACTGGATGCAGATGGTAATCCGATGACCGATAAGGGTGTTGGTTATGTAAGCAAAGACGAATTTATTGCGTTCTTGAAAAAGGGATTGGGACAATAATAAAAAAGGGCGGATTTGAATCCGCCCTTTTTTATAACGTTATTTATACAAATAATTCTTCTCCGACAACCGTTGATAATACGATTGTAAAATTCCTTTCAAATATTTCTCTGCAACGGCTTCCTGTTGTGGATTTCGTTTGTTGTGGTAGGTCGAAATAATAGTTTCGCCATCAAAATAAATCGTTGTCGAATCGGTAATACCTTGGTAGGCTTGTCCGGTGTAATTTGTAGCCATCGGCAAACGTTGCGATTCGTTGAACACATCGCGGCCAAAGGCAAAATACGGTTTTTCGTAGCCAATCAATCCCAGCAAGGTCGGCATTAAATCCAATTGTTGCGAAATGTAGTTGGCTTCGCCTTTCAAGGTTTTATCCGGCGTATAAATGAATTGGAAAATGGCTTGGTTTCCGCGAGGGTCACGATAGTTATCCGAATAAACTTCGGCCGAAGCATGGTCGGCCACAAACACAAAAATAGTGTTTTGAAACCAATCTTCATTTTTTGACTTCTCAAAAAACTGACGAATGGAAAAATCGGTATAGCTTACGGTAGGCTGAACGGGCGTCCAACTGTGGGGTATCGACTCTTTGAAATTTTCGGGCAATGTGTAGGGATGATGCGAGCTCAAGGTAAATATCGATGCAAAAAACGGTTGCGACATACGGTTAATTTCGTAATGCATGTATTCAAAAAACGGCTGATCATAAACGCCCCACAATTCGTTGGTGTTCGCATTGATCGGAAATCCTGCGGATTTATAATCCTCTCGTGTGAAATTTTGCTGAATGCCGGTAAGTTTAGCAATTGCTTCAAAGCCCATCGAATTAGGCTCTGCACCACAGAAAAACGACGTTTGATAACCTTCGTCGGAAAGCAAAGCAGGTAAAGCCTTCATCTTGCCAATTGATTGCGGCAACAAAACAAATGAAGCCTTATAAGAGGGCATTGATGCTAAAATTGAAGGCATAGCTTCGATGGATTTCCGCCCATTGGCAAACGCATTTCTAAATACATAACCCTCTTGCATCAAACTGTCTAAAAATGGGGTAAATCCCTGATGATTCGGATAGACTTCAGGACACAAATATTTGGAATGTTCTTTGCTAAAACTTTCCAAGATAAAAATTACGATGTTTCGTTTACCAAGATTATATAAGGTTTCCGAAAGGTTGTGGTTGGGCGAGAAAATGGTTTGTAATTCTTCTTCGCTAAAATATTTCGGTAAATCAAGTTGTGGCGTCCCCAGAGTTCGCAACACACAAAACGGATTGCTCAAAATCAAATTCGCTTTTTGCGGGGATTGCACATAATATATGGCATTACTCAACGTATAGGGACGAATTGCAAACGAGAAACTTCCACGAATGCCCGAAATCATCACAAAAACCGATACACAAAAGATAATTGTGCAAACCGGATAATAAACTATTCGTTTTGAGATGGATGTTTTGTAATACGGAATCTTGCGATACACCCAAACCATCCCCAAAATTAGCAACACAGCAAAAATGACCAACTCAAAGCGATTTTTCAAGACAATCCAAAGAATGGACATTGTGTTGGTATTGTGGTTCAAGAAATGAAACTCCTCTCCGGTAAAGCGTTTGACAGCATAATGATAATACTCCACATCCATTAAATTCAACACAATAAGACCAAGCGAATTACTTATCACAAACAACCAAAACAATGATCTCCGGTAATATCTATGCGCACGAAATCGAAACGGGAGTAGCGACAGTACACAAAACAATCCATTAAGATACAAAATCGAAATCGTGTTAAACTTAAAACTTCCATGCACTAATCGAAAACTTTCCGAAAAGGTTATAGCGCCGAGCAAATCACGATTGTAGAGGTAAAACAACACTTGGGTAATGAACAAAATCACGTAAAGCAAGCCAATACGCAGCAATAGTGTTGTCAAGTCGTTTTTTAAGATATTTTTCATGGTTGCAAAGATACGGAAAATTTATGATTTACACCACCAAAAAACGAATCCCCGAAACGGTTTCGTTTTTTTTTGTATCTTTGTAATTATGATTTTAAAAACACTCAAATATCTTGGACTTTCGATTCTTGCG
>JAITVC010000142.1 GCA_031286005.1 Bacteroidales bacterium | reverse complement strand
CCTCGTACCCCTTACATGGCTGCAACGCTCTTGCGGAGTTCCCGCAAACCCCTTACATGGCTGCAACGCTCTTGCAGAGTTCCCGCAAACCCCTTACACGGCTGCAACGCTCTTGCAGAGTTCCCGCAAACCCCTTACACGGCTGCAACGCTCTTGCGGAGTTCCCGCAAGCCTCTTACACGGCTGCAACGCCTTTGCGGAGTTCCCGCAAGCCTCTTACACCGCTGCAACGCCTTTGCGGAAGTTCCGCAGACCCGTTTCTCTGAAAAAACGCCCTTTCGGGAAAATCCTACAACCTATTTACAGTCTAAAAGCGTTAAATAAACACATAAAATAAATTATAAATCAAAAAAACAAAAAAATCATGAAAAAATTATTCTTATCCCTCGCAACAGTTGGCCTTTTATTCACGGCCTGCGACAAAGACAAAAACAAAAACGATGGCACAAACAAACTACCGTCGAAAATGACGACCGTTTACACGTATTCGAATGGCGACGAACCTGAAGAATATTTTGTGGCTTTTGAGTATGATGGACAAAATCGTATGACGAAACTTACTTGGGACGATGGATCGTATGATGAATTTTCGTACAATGCCGATAATACGCTGTCAAAATGTTTCGAATATGACGCTTGGGACACGACTTATTGTCAAAGAGAGTTTATATACTCCGGCAATTTAATGTTTATAAAATGGAGTAATTGGTATTCGCAAGGAGAGCCTATTACTTGGAATGAAACAATGGATACGGTCACGCTTGAAAACGGACGTATGACAAAATGGATCAGTCGCTATGGCGACATCGAAACGTTTACTTACAACTCAAACGGAAACATTACACGCTCCGAATATCAATACTACGGCAATAGCTATTATACCGATTATGAATATACCGATATACCATCCATCTTTCGCCATGCCAATGTTCCCGATTGGGTGTTCTGGTGGGAAATTGGCGCAGAATTGTCCAAAAGCGGCTATATGCTCAAAAAAATCACTGACGATGATGGCGACATAACCGAATATGCCTACGAAACAAATGGGGATTATGTCAGCAAACGAACTTCTACTTTTTCATGGGAAGAGGAAACTCCGGACGCATCGAATGCTTCCAAACGCAAGGCTGCCAGAGCAAAGCAACGAGCCAAACGTCTTGCTGCATCTGTAACCGTTACAGGAACCGAAACGGTAACCTACGAATATATTGATGCGAAATAGCAGAAAAAACATGTAATGATGGTAGGGGTGCGATTAATCGCGCCCCTACTTTTTTATCTTTTAATTGTTAATTTTTTTGTATCTTTGCACCCTAAATCAACAGTATGAATCCTATCGCTATTATCACAGGAAGCACTTCGGGCATCGGAAAAGCCACAGCAGAACAATTTGCTAAAAACGGTTACGACCTGATTTTAACCGGACGCCGAAACGACCGCCTCAACGAACAAAAACAACATTTACAAACTGCATTTGGCCACCGGGTTTTGACTCTGTGCTTCGATGTGCGCTCGCAAGCCGATGTTGAACAGCATTTGGGTAATTTGCCCGACGATTGGAAGAATATCGCCGTTTTGGTTAATAACGCAGGCTTGGCAGTTGGCCTCAACGGGGTGCAAAATGGTGTTGTTGATGATTGGGAACGCATGATAGATACGAACGTGAAAGGGTTGCTGTATGTTTCCCGTACGATTGCGCCGCTGATGGCTCAAAACGGACATGGCCATATCGTGAATATCGGCTCGATTGCCGGCAAACAGGTTTATCCGAACGGTGCTGTATATTGCGCAACGAAACATGCCGTTGATGCGCTTTCGCAAGGCTTGCGCTTGGATTTGGTTACATACGGTATTCGTGTTACGCAGATTTGTCCGGGTGCCGTAGAAACCGAATTTTCCATCGTGCGGTTCAAAGGCGATGAAAACCGTGCGGATGCCGTTTATAAAGGTTTTGAGCCCCTCAAAGCCGAAGATATTGCCGATGCGATTTTCTATTGTGTCAATCTGCCGAAACACGTTTGCATCAACGATATGGTAATTATGCCAACGGCGCAAGCTTCTGCAACGGTTTTCCATAAAAATCTGTAACCATGAAACGTCAGATACTCCTTATTTCAGCGTTTGTTCTTATAACCGTTTCCGCATTGGCCGAGAATGCGGCATTCAAGGGATTTTTGGTCAATCGCCGCATGATGGAGGATAAAACGATGGTTGGGTTTCAAGGTAGCGTATGCTTGCCGATGAGAATTTACGATGGTAAGAACACAGAAATGGCATTTGGCGGCGGATTACGAGCCAAATATTTTGGCACAAATACATTTGCATTCGGGTTTGATGTTAACTTTTTTGCACCGAACATTGTGCCCGAACGGGTAAATCTTATATCCGACTCCTTAAAAAGCGCATTTTCCAAAGAACAACGTCTCAATCACGTTGACGATACGATACAAATTGCCAATGTTTCGGGACATTCGCAGTATATTCCCATCAATTTATCGTTTGAATTTTATCTGCCCTCGCAATCGTTAAAGAACTTTCGCCCTTATGCAGCCATAGGTCTTGGTTTGAATTTGGTCAACCATCGTTATGAAACAACCTATACATCCCCTAAAACCGATCAACTGCTGAATTTTGAAAAACAATACCAACCCTCGACCAATAAAGGCTATTTGAGCATCAATCCCTCTATCGGATTTTTATACACGGTGGACGAGCTTTGGAATATCAACGTGGATGTGCGGTACAACAATCTTTTGGCCAACTCTTTCGGCAGTGGCGCGCTTACGTTTCACATCGGCGTTATTTTAGATTTGAGTTTTAAATACGTTAGATAATCGGTTTACCGGAACGTTTGCAAATCGACTAAACGCTTGTATAACCCGCCCGCATCCACTAAGGTTTGATGCGTGCCTTTCTCAACGATTTTCCCGTTATCTATCACAATAATCTCATCCGCATGTTGAATGGTCGACAAGCGATGTGCAACCACCATTACCGTTCGCTCAATCATCAATGCTTTCAACGCTTCTTGCACCAAATGCTCGGATTCGGTGTCTAAGGCCGAAGTGGCTTCGTCCAAAATCAAAATATCGGGATTTCTCAATACAGCACGGGCAATGTTCAAACGCTGCCGTTGTCCGCCCGAAAGGTTTTGTCCGCTATCGCTCAAACGGCTTTGATAACCATCTTTCATGGCCATAATGAAATCGTGCGCATTGGCAATTTTCGCAGCTTTCTCTACATCTTCTTGTGAAACATTTGAAAGCCCGAATGTGATATTATTAAAAATCGTATCGTTGAACAGCACCGATTGCTGCGAAACAATCCCTATCTTCGAGCGCAAATCGGCCAAAGAAACATCTCTTGCCGAAATACCATCAACCAAAATCTCTCCGGTATAATGATCTTGAAATCTCGGAAACAAATCCACCAGCGTGGATTTTCCGCCACCGGAAGGGCCAACGATAGCCAACGTTTTTCCCTTTTTCAGTTCAAACGAAACATGTTGTAAAACCAACTTTTCGGGCATCGAATCGTAGGCAAAAGACACATCTTTATAAACAATCGACTTTTCAAAATGCGCCCATTTCACAGGATGTTCCCGTTCCTCAATTCGGTTGGGTGCATCCAAAACACTAAAAATCCGTTGTAAGGCCGAACGTCCTCGCTCAATCAAAAATATAGACTCCACAAAGGCTTTGGCCGGTGGAATAAGTCGAAGAAACAAGACTATAAATAAAATCAGAACCTCAGCCGAAAGTTTTTTCGACAAAACCATATCGCCCCCCGTCCAAATCACAAATACCACAGCAATTACCACAAACAATTCGGTTAGCGGATTGGCCAAACCGGTGCGTCTGGATATTTTATTGCTGTATCGCGTGTAGTCCTCTTGAACAGAGGAAAACCGGGCATTCATCAGATTAAACACATTATAGGATTTAATCATTCGCAAACCCGAAATACTTTCTTCCAACAAGGCATTCATCAACCCGAATTTGGCTTGCAAACGATCGGAATTGCGTTTCAAACTTTTGCCGATTTTACTAACGATGAAGGCGGTTGGCGGCAAAATAATGAGCACGATGACCATCAATTTTGCGCTTATCATAAACAATGCCGTTAGAAAAACGGTAATGTTGACAAACTCTTTAATAAAAGACTGCATGGATTTGGTGATACTCCAATCAACTTCGGCCATGTCGTTGGTCATGCGTGCAATCATGTCGCCTTTGCGTTGTTCCGAAAAAAACGACAACGGCAGCGCTACTATTTTTTCATACATCGCATTGCGCAAACCATTGGTCAAACCGTTACGCATTATCGCCAAAAAATACATCGATAAATATCTAAACAAATTCGATAAAAACGAAAACCCGACAAACAATCCCGACACAAACAACAACGCATAAAACGTTCCAAATTCCAGCTGTATCTGCGTAATTTGATAGTAAAACCATTGCAAAAGATGATTTACCTCGAACGAAAATCCCGGATTTTCCATAACCGGCTCCACCATTCCAAACAAAATCCCTATAAACGGCGCAACCAATGCCAACGAGAAAAACTGCGAAAATACATACAGCAAATTACAAAGCAAGTTCAAAGAAATCTCACGTTTGTAAGATTTTAAATAAGGCAAAATACGACGAATCTCTCTCATTAATGAAATATATTTTGCAAAGATACAAAAAAATTAGTTAATAGTGAATAGCGATTGGAGAACAATCTCGCATAACTGTATGCAACCTCCACGGAGGCGTCGGGCAGCCTTGCATAACCGTATGCAACCCTCACAGAGGCATCGGGCAGCCTTGCATAACTGTATGCAACCTTCGCCGAGGCGTCGGACAGCCTTGCATAACTGTATGCAACCTTCTCTAACAGCAAAGGCAGGTCTTAAAACCTGCCCCGCTATCAAAAATAAACCCAAGGTTTGGGCAAAAGCCCTTACCCCTTAAAATCGGAACCCTAAACTAACCAAAATCTGATGCTCCGATGTCTTGTAATGATTAATATTTTGCCATGCGTAAGGAACTTCGTTGTAATCCCGCATGGAATTAACATAAGCAAAATCTAATGTTGTTGAACGGCCAAGTTGAAATCCTATACCGGCCGACAACGCTTGTTGTGAGAATGTTGCCTTTGTAGCCACATCTGTACCTCCCGTCAACATTTTCGACTCGTCGTAAGGATTGCGCGAGAAGTTGTATCCTGCTCTCAGGCTGATGCCTTCCAAACGGCATTCGGCGCCAATTTTCAACGTTCCGCCTTTGGTGTAATATTCAGAAATATAATCATTGTCGGCATCAAAAGTACCAAATTCATCGTCAAGCCACATGTGTTTGTAGTTTACATGTTCATATTCTACGCCTATGAGTGCTACTTTTCCGATTACAAAGCCTAATGAGCCAATCAATCGTGCCGGTGTTTTAACGTAATATTCGGATATGGATTCTTTACTTCTTTCTATTTTGCCTTCTAAATTGCCTTCAACCTCTGTCGAAAATCTTTCTTCTATCGCAAATCGTGTTGGCGTGTGAAAAGCCAAACCAATGCGAATAAAATCGGCCGGTTTGAAGATGGCACCCAATTTCAAATTAACACCTGTTCCCGAAAGATGTAAATCTTCTCGCAAGGCCCATTCTTTTTCCCAAAAACCGGGATGTTCATTTTTTGCATCTCCTTCTCTAAGCGTTTTCGTTTGATGGTATTTCAGAGAAGGAATGCCAATCGTGGCGCCTACATACAATTGATCGCCATAATTTCCACCCATACTAAACACCCATTCGTTAACACCTCCCGTTGTTTTGGTAACTTGATCTTGTGTAAGTCCTCCGGGACTATTCAAATAGTTTCCAAAACGCAACATGCTATCTACAATTTTTCCATCCTCGTCTTCAAAGTAATCATAATAGCCATGAATCAATCCTGCATCATACGCCAATCCGCTGTAATAATCGTCTGTATAGCCTAAACTATCGGCTTCTAAAGTTAGGATTTCCAAATAGGATTGTTGGGAATAGTGATTACTATACTGCGAGCGGTTCCAAAAATCATTCTTGCGGTTGAGGCCAATACCAAATTGTATCTTTTTCCACTCATCTTTGGCATCGCTGCTCGACAAATCAATCACGCCGACCCAACCAAAATTGCCAAGGTTAAAATTCCACAGTTCGCCTAATCTGGATTTGTCTTCGCCGTCAATCTTCGTTTTTGTTTGGCCAATGGTCAATGCCGGTGTGAACGAAAGCTCCCCCGATCTGTAAATCCCGATACTTGCCGGATTTGTGCTCAATGCCGAAAGGTTTCCACCTAATGCGCCAAAGGCGCCGCCCATACTTGCAAAGCGAGCGTTGCCGCTAAGCGTTGTTGATGTTAAACGAAAGGCATCTTGATCATATTGCGCCAAGAGAGGCGAGGATAGTAGAGATAGGAAGGCTATTTTAAGGATTGTTTTCATGATATTTTGAATTTATAAAGTTAAAAAGTTTGTAAAGAATGTGCTGGGTACGTGGAGTGCTTTGTAGTACAGAGATGTGCTATATATCCCACCTCGTACCCCGCACCCGATAACCCCGTACCTTTTTTATCTGCGCGGACGAGAACCACCTCCCGAAGAAGAACTGCCCGAACTCCGTGATGATGAACTTCCCGAAGAGCGAGATGACGACGAACTTGATGAGGAAACAGAAGATGACCGTGATGACGAACTCGATGATGGTCTCGAAAAACTCGATGATGATGAACTCGAACCACTTCTCGACGACGGACGGCTATATTCTTGGCTCGAACGTGATGATGGCGTGGCCGGTTGATAGCGTTTCGGCTCCGAACTTGGAGGGGTAATTGTATTGCGAACCGGACGGGTTACATTACGGTTAACATTACTCGAAGGCGTTGATGGTGCATTAGACACACCACTTGAATTTCTGTTCGGACGGGTTGCGGCTCCAGTTGACGGACGGGTTGTTGCACCGGTGGCTTGTTGTTGCGGACGGCTCACTGCACTACCCCCCGAACTTTGCGAAGGCACATAAACACCACCGCCACTCACACTCGGACGAGTTTGAAACGTTGACGAGTTTTGTCCGCCACGTGATGGGCGTGATGAGGTTTCTGTGGTATTGCGGTCAGAAGAACTAGACGGTGTTGCGGTTATCGTATTTCTGCGAGATGGGCGAGAGTTTTCGTATTCCGTTTTCACAGCTACTGCACTACCATCTCGTGAAGGACGACGGTTTTCGGCTGCAACCGTTCTTTCGTAATTGGTTACAAAATCTCGTGAAGGACGGCGGTTTGATGTTGTTGTAGTGGTCGTGTTGCCAACAACATTTGAGCCGGTAGTTCCCCGTGAAGGACGGGTACTGTAACCGCTCGAAGCCAAGGTTGAACCTCCCCTACGTGGACGTGGGCCATATTCATAGTCGCGATAATTAACCGTATTATGGTCATAATAGTTGTAATTGTAGTGGTAATAATCATTCCAACCCCAATCGTTATAACGGCCATAATGATGTCCATAGCCGTGATGCCCGTAGTAGGAATAGTAGCACGACGACCACGACGGATAGTACCAACTTGGGCGATAGTAGAAACCAAATCCCGAAGACGGGTACCAAAAGTTATAGCCGAAATAAATGCTCGTACCAAAGTAATACGGATTTGGGTCGTACCAAAAAGAATTGGTGTAAAAATCGTTGTAATAACTTGGGTAGTAAAAATCGTTATAAAAACGTCTCAACCGTGCCGTGTATTCGTAATCATAATAATCATCGGCATTGTATTGCGAAGTGTATTCTTGCTGCGATTGGTTTTCAACAGCTTGATAATCGTCTTGCGCATATTCTTGGGCTTGATTTTGTTGTTCCGCCGCATATTGAGCCTGTAATTGCTCATATTCTTGCTGACGTTTAAGGGCTTCGGCCTCACGTTGTTTAGCTCGTGCTTCGGCTTGTTCCAATGCTTTTTGAGTAGCCGCACGGTTCGCTTCAGCTTCTCGCTGAGCATCGGCTTTCGTGAAATACTGGTCGTCGTAAACAGCGTTTTGCGAAGTTTGACAAGCGCTTAACAGAAACGCTAAAAGTCCAACGGATAACATTAAATTTTTCATGGCTTGACCCTTTCTCTATTATTAGTTTGATTATTCTTGTGTTTATTTGTATCTACTACAGTAGAATTTACGCTTTTATTTTTAAACATACAAATATCATACCAAACTTGAAAATCGTTAAAGTTTTTAACCCTTTTAACATTTGCATGCCTGGGTATAGAACGGGTAGTGTCATTAATTGCTTAATATTGAATGTCCTGCAAAACAACAAACCAGCAACTCGCAAATTACGAACGTTTTACAATAAGAAAATTGGACGTTGTTATATACTTGTAGTCTATTTGTTATGTATTTTGTATGTACAGGTTATGTACAGTGTATATCCACGTTATATCCAAAAACAATTCAAAATTCATAATTCAAAATTCATAATTTTTTCGTATCTTTGCAAAGAATTTTCAATCATTTATTTTAAGATATACAAAACATAGCAAACTCCAAAATCTTTATGGCAAAAAACTTTACATCTCGAAAAGAAAATTACTCCGACTGGTATAATGAATTAGTTATCAAAGCAGATTTGGCTGAGAGTTCAGCCGTTCGCGGATGTATGGTAATCAAACCTTATGGGTATGCAATTTGGGAAAAAATGCACGATGCGTTGGATAAAATGTTCAAAGACACCGGACATCAAAACGCCTACTTCCCGCTTTTTATTCCCAAGTCCTTTTTTAGCAAAGAGGCTTCGCACGTGGAAGGTTTTGCCAAAGAATGTGCTGTTGTTACGCATTATCGTTTGAAAAATAATGAAGAAGGCAAAGTGGTTGTAGACGAAACAGCCAAATTAGAAGAAGAACTCATCGTTCGCCCAACCTCAGAAACCATTATTTGGGATACCTATCGCAATTGGATTCAATCCTACCGTGATTTGCCTATCTTGGTCAACCAATGGGCTAATGTGGTGCGCTGGGAAATGCGCACACGGTTGTTCTTGCGCACAGCTGAGTTCTTGTGGCAAGAAGGCCACACCGCCCACGAAACCGAACAGGAAGCCATGAGCGAGGCTCGCCAAATGCTTGAAGTATACGCAACCTTTGCAGAAGATTTTATGGCCATGCCAGTGTTGAAAGGCACTAAATCGCCCAACGAACGGTTTGCAGGTGCTTTGGAAACGTTTTGCATCGAAGCCCTCATGCAAGACGGAAAGGCGTTGCAGGCAGGCACATCTCACTTTTTGGGTCAGAATTTTGCGAAAGCGTTTGATGTGAAATTCCTAAGCAAAAACAATACACAAGAATATGTTTGGGCTACATCGTGGGGGGTTTCCACACGATTGATGGGTGCGTTGATTATGACTCACTCGGATGATTTCGGCTTGGTGTTGCCGCCGAAATTGGCGCCGATACAAGTGGTATTTGTACCTATCTACAAACAACTTGAACAATTGGGCGCCATTTCCGAAAAGGTAAACGCCATCAAGAAGAACCTCATCAGTAAAGGCATCTCTGTGAAATACGATGATCGGGATTCACAAAAACCGGGCTGGAAGTTCAACGAATATGAGTTCAAAGGCGTGCCGGTACGAGTAGCGATTGGGCCGCGCGATTTGGAAGAAGGTACGGCCGAAGTGGTGCGCAGAGACACACTCGAAAAACAAGTTGTAAAGCTCGACGAATTAGAAACCCTCATCCCCGCCCTATTAGACGATATACAAAGCAATCTGTTTAAGAAAGCTCAAACGTATAGAGACAGCAACCTGTTTAAGGTGGACACTTGGGCTGATTTCCAAAAGCAAGTAGACGAGGGCGGCTTTATCTTGGCACATTGGGACGGCACAAGCGAAACGGAAGAAGCCATCAAAGCCGCAACAAAAGCAACCATTCGTGCAATTCCTTTGGATTTTGTGGAAGAAGCGGGGGCGTGTGTGTTTAGTGGGAAACCTTCTAAAGGGCGGGTTGTCTTCGCAAAGGCATATTAATGGTAAATGGTTAAAGGTAAATTGAGAACGAAATACCACCCTTTAACCCTTAACCTTTGACCAATAGTTGATACAATGAAACAACTCTTTTTTATAGCATTAATCTTTATATTCGCAGGCTGTTCTGAGAATTACACCCCCAAACCACGTGCTTATTTCCGTATTGATTTGCCGGAAAAAGCGTATAAGGTGATGGATGGAGATTATCCTTACACATACGAAATGCCGGTGTATTCGGAAGTGGTGCCATTTCCTGCCAAGGGGGAAAAATATTGGTATAACCTGAATTTCCCAAGTCTGCATGCAACGGTTAACATGAGTTACAAAGCCTTGAATGGGAAAAATCTAAAAGAACATATTGCCGATGCCTTAATGTTTGTAGACAAGCACCAAGGTAAGGCTTCGCGCATTCGCGAATTGGATTTGAGCGACCCCGAACATCATATTTATGGCATGCTTTTCGATATTACGGGCAGCAGTGTGGCATCAACCTATCAGTTTTACATCACCGACAGCGCCAAACATTTCGTTCGTGGTGCGTTGTATTTCAACGATACGCCAAACAACGATTCATTGTCGCCCGTCATTGATTTTTTGAAAGCGGATATTGATCATATTATTGAAACATTTAAATGGCGGTAATACCCGTAGGGGCGTATAGCATACGCCCTTAGAAAACAAACATCATGAAAGTAATCGACATTCTAAACACCCCCAACACCAAATTCACATTTGAAATCGTGCCTCCGATGAAGGGCTCGACATTGGACGATATTAGCCAGACTATTGAAACTTTGTTGCCCTACAATCCATCGTATATCAACGTTACCTCACATCGAGCAGAGACAGTGATGGTAGAAAACAGCAACGGGTCATTCACCAAAAAAGTAGTAACGAAACGTCCGGGAACGGTTGGTGTGGCAGCGTCTATCAAATTCAAATATGGCGTGGAGGTTGTACCGCATCTTATTTGCGGCGGTTTTTCGGCCGAAGAAACCGAAGATGCCCTGTTTGATTTGCAGTTTTTGGGCATTCAGAATGTGCTGGCCTTGCGTGGCGATGCTACGAAAGGCGAACGTGCATTCACACCGGAACCCAATGGACATGCCAACGCAGACGCTTTAGTTACACAAATTGCCAAGATGAACCACGGCGAGTTTTACACACCGGAATTGAAGAATGCAGGCGCTACCAATTTTTGCATCGGTGCGGCCGGATACCCCGAAAAGCATTGCGAAGCCCCAAATATGGAAACTGATTTGCGACATCTGAAAAGTAAAATCAACGCCGGTGCGGAATACATCGTAACACAGATGTTTTTCGACAATCAAAAGTATTTCCAATTTGTGGAAGACTGTCGTAAAATCGGGATAACAGCGCCGATTGTTCCGGGCATCAAACCCATTTCTTTGTTGGCAAATCTAAACAATTTACCGCAGATTTTTCACATTGATTTGCCTTCGGACTTAGCACGCGAAGTAGAGAAATGCAAAACCAATGCCGAAGTTCGAGATTTGGGTGTAGAATGGGCTATTCAGCAATGCAAAGAATTGAAAGCCGCAGGCGTTCCTGCCTTGCATTTCTTCACGTTGGGAAGCACGGCGAAGAATATTGCGGAGATTGTGAAAACCGTTTATTAATATCATGACTCCCTCAAAAACCTTCGGAAAAATTGCCAAAAACGGCCGTGTCTGGATTTTCTTAATCTCTGCGGCTTTGTTGGTTGGCGTGGCCTTTATGTTTTTTTCAAACATCATTGTTTATTTGCTCGTGGCTTTCATCATTTCGATGATCGGTAAACCGGTGGTGCATTTTTTGGAAACCAAATTGCGCATTCCCAACACATGGAGTTGCGTGATTACGCTATTCGTGTTTGCCTGCGGTTTCGGTGGTTTTGTATGGTTAGTCATTCCGCTGATTTCATCGCAAATCAACGCCTTTTATCAAATTGATTTCTCAAAACTCAGTCAAGATTTATCCATTGCCTTCACACAAGTGCAGGATTATTTGTGGACATACGGCTTGATGTCCGAGTCGCAAAGCCTCGAAAGCGCCATGACCGACGGCCTTCAGAAACTCATCGGCTCAATTCATTTTGAAGTGGTTTTTACCAATATTTTGTCTGTGTTGTCGAGTTTGTTTATTGGTGCATTTTCGATTATGTTTGTAGCCTTTTTCTTTTTAAAAGACCAATCGTTGTTTTATGAAATGATGCTGATACTTGTGCCCGAACGCTACGAAAAACAGGTTGACGGCATCATCCACAATTCGCAAAAGATGCTCACCCGCTATTTCGTGGGCTTGCTCATAGAAATCGTTTCGATGATGATTTTGATTTCAGCGTCGCTATGGCTTTTGGGTGTAAAAAACGCCCTATTATTAGGCTTCTTGGGCGGCTTGCTCAATATCATTCCGTATTTAGGGCCGGTTATTGGTGCAACCTTAGCCTCTGTTTTGGCCTACACCGCTGCTCTTTCCGGAGGCTTTTCGCCCGATTCGATTTGGGTAGTGATAAAAGTTTTGGCGGCCTTCTCGGTGTGCAACCTGTTTGACAATTTCGTAATTCAACCCGTTGTGTATTCCAAATCCGTCAAAGCCCATCCGTTGGAAATTTTCATCGTGATTATGATGGCAGGCACTGTGGCCGGTGTGGCCGGAATGATTTTCGCCATCCCCGTGTACACGCTTGGGCGGATTATCGCCAAAGAGTTCTTCAAACAATCGAAGTTTGTAAATAAACTCACACAACGGATGTAGTTTCCAAAACTTTCTGAATCTATGAAAATCCCCATTTTGATAGATTCCGCCACTTGTGAATCTATGAAAACACCCTTTTTAATAGATTCCGCCGTTTCTGAATCTATGAACTACCCTATTTTTATAGATTCCGCAGCTTGTGAATCTATGAAAATACCCTTTTTAATAGATTCAGCAACTTCGGAACAAAGAAAATCTGTCTTTCACGGCCTATAATACCGCTCTATTTGTTCGTGAATACGTGTTTTGCTTCCGGTCATTGTTACCGGGAACGTCCTAATCTTTGTGTAATATCGAACTGCCCATTTTTTATGTTCATCCAACTTATCTTTATCTATAAATTTATTGTTAAATATTTCTTCTCGGCGCACAAGTTCATCTATACAATCCAACTTGTATAAATTAGGCACTCCAAAACTCAAAACCCAATCTTGGACAGGCGTATAAAAAATAAAGCCGTGATAAACATCTTTCATTTTTTCTTTGTCAATTCCTTCATTACTGAAAACGTCAAAAAAACAATCCCCAAACGGCGAATTTGCTAAATCAAATCCAATAGATTTATTGTTACAAGCCGCAAATGCAGCATCTATTTTTCCATCGTTCGACAGTAGAACATTTTCATCATCTTCATCTTCGTAACCAGCCGTCCAATTCAGCATAACATTAGCCACTCTGTCCGGAAACCGGTCGGCAATGATTTGGTAAGCAAAAAATCGCTCTTTGGCTCTATATCCCGGACCTGCGGTTTCAAAATATCGGCACGAGTGAGGTGCATTATAGATAACCAACGCCTTTTTTCGTGAACCTTTTCCATCGAAAATTTGATACAATTCGTTGATGGCATTGTTGCCCATCAGTAAATCTTTTTCATCCCACATTTTGCGAAAACTTGCTTTAAATTCCTCTCTGGTCATGGTTTGTGCTTGTCGCCACGAAAAGACAACGTCGGTTGGAGTGACACTAATTTTATCTCTGTTCGGCAAATTTTTATTAATGAGATAAACATCTTTCATTAATTTGGAGTAATTGGTTTTTTCCCACAACGGCAGATAATAGTTGTACAAAAGTACTTTGACAAGTTCCTCGTCGAATATGGTATCGTGAGGATACGTTCCTTTCAATACGGCATTCAGTTCG
>JAITVC010000086.1 GCA_031286005.1 Bacteroidales bacterium | reverse complement strand
AAAATTAGACGCCTCACTTTTTTATGCAGATTTAGAGGAAATGCTCGATAAAACCAAGCCCGAAGTGGTAGTCGTTTACGAATCGATTTTCTACCACTTGCGAGTGGTAGAGGCTTGCGCTCCGAGAGGTATTCACGTAATGGTAGAAAAGCCTTTGGCGGTGAACATGAAACACGCTAAACGCATGGCCGAACTTGCTCGTAAATACAACATATTTTTGCTCACAAATTACGAAACAACATGGTATAGCACCAATACCAAAGCAAAACAATTGGTAGATACCGATGCCATTGGCAACATTACCCGCATCAATGTATATGACGGACATCAAGGCCCTTTTGAGATAAAATGCGGTAAAGAGTTTACCGATTGGCTAACCGACCCTGTACTGAATGGCGGCGGCGCTGTGATTGATTTTGGTTGTTACGGGGCAAATTTGGCAACGTGGCTCTTGAAAGGACAAAAACCCAAAAGTGTGTATGCTGTTCTCAAGCAGCAAAAACCGGATATATATCCTAAAGTGGATGACGATGCAACCATTATACTGGAATATCCTGCGGCTACCGTGCAGATTATGGCTTCATGGAATTGGCCTATGAATCGCAAAGATATGCACATATACGGCACCAAAGGCTATATCTATCAGGATACGTGGTCGGATATGCGGGTTTATACCAACAATAAGGAAACGAAAGAAACTTTGCCCGCCCTCAGAAAGCCTTACAACGACCCCTATTATTACCTGAAAGCCGTTGTACGTGGACAAATCGACTTGCAACCCACCGACCTCTCCTCGTTAGAGAACAACCTGATTGTGGTTGAGATTTTGGAATCGGCCATCAAAAGCGCCAAAACAGGTAAGGTGATAAACCTGAAATAGAAAAAATAACGACGAGGCTGCCTAATGTGTTTTTAGACAGCCTCGTTTGTGGTATTGCGTTGTCGTTTCACTTCTCGAAATGACGACGCTTTTTGTATGTCATTCCCGAATTGGCTAATCGGCACATTTGCAAATCAACTCAATATCTGTAATGTTCCGGTTTATACGGCCCATCGACGGATACGCCAATGTAATCGGCTTGCGAAGGAGTTAGTTTGGTTAGCTTCACACCAATACGCTCAAGGTGCAGGCGAGCTACTTCCTCGTCCAAATGCTTGGGTAAACGATATACATCAACGGCATAATCGTTTTGCCACAAATCGAGTTGTGCCAGTGTTTGGTTGGTAAACGAGTTGCTCATCACAAACGACGGGTGTCCCGTAGCACAGCCCAAATTTACCAAACGGCCTTCGGCCAACAGGAATATCGATTGTCCCGCAGGGAAAGTGTATTTATCCACCTGTGGTTTGATGTTAGTATGTTTGATACCGGGATAGTTTACCAATTTCTCCACTTGTATTTCGTTATCGAAGTGGCCAATGTTGCATACGATAGCTTGATCGTTCATTGCCGCCAAATGCTCAATGGTAATAATATCCCTGTTTCCGGTAGTCGTAACGAAAATATTGCCTTCTTTCACTGCATCTTCCATAGTAGTTACTTCAAAACCCTCCATTGCAGCTTGCAAAGCGCATATAGGGTCTATTTCGGTAACAAGCACGCGAGCGCCATACGAGCGCATCGAGTGAGCGCAACCCTTGCCTACGTCGCCATAACCGGCAACAACTACAACCTTTCCGGCAATCATCACATCGGTAGCGCGTTTGATGCCGTCGGCCAGCGATTCGCGGCAACCGTAGAGGTTGTCAAACTTCGATTTGGTAACCGAGTCGTTCACATTGATGGCCGGAATCAGCAGTTCGCCACGCTCCATCATCTGATACAACCGGTGTACGCCGGTAGTGGTTTCTTCCGAAACGCCTTTCCATTCGGCCACTGTCCGGTGCCAGCGCTGATTATCTTCTTTCAGGATACGCGACAAAGTGTCGATAATCACTTGTTCTTCGTGGCTCGATGCCTTTTTATTGAGGAAAGCAGCATCGTTCTCGGCTCTGTAACCCCAATGAATCAACAGAGTTGCATCTCCGCCATCGTCTACTATGAGGTTGGGTCCTTTGCCGCCGGGAAATTGAAGCGCCTGTTCGGTACACCACCAGTATTCTTCGAGGGTCTCGCCTTTCCATGCAAAAACAGGAATACCTGCAGCAGCAATCGCAGCAGCAGCATGGTCCTGTGTAGAGAAGATGTTGCAACTCACCCAACGAATGTCGGCACCTAATTCTTTCAGTGTTTCAATAAGCACGGCAGTTTGCACTGTCATGTGGAGCGACCCCATGATGCGAGCACCTTTCAGCGGTTTTTCGGCACCATATTTTTTTCTGAGCGCCATCAGTCCGGGCATTTCATGTTCGGCGATTTCAATTTCTTTTCGACCAAAATCGGCCAAATTAATATCTGCCACTAAATAAGGCAGATTGGGTACTAATTCTTTTGTCATGATTGGTTTTATTTGTTGGTTTTTATTTTTAATCTTTGATTTACTTGTAATTCATAAATTATTTCCCATTGCGATTTAATAAAAGGGTATATTTTCATTCAAAAATATTTAATTGTTTGTTTTTGATATTGATAAAATGATTAGCAAAGCCAATTCGCATTAACAGATCCTTTGTTATGACTCTTTTAGAGTCGGTGAACACGAATGACTCAATAAATTTTTGTGTTTCCATTTGATTTAGCACATTCTGAATATTTTGTGCTTCTTCAAAGGTGTCAAAACCAATAAAGTAACATGTATCATCAAGCAATAAAACCGTTCCGTTTGGTTTTATAAGCGTAAATTTCGTCTGTTTGTAAAGTCCTGAAATGGCAACTTTGTAGGGTTTGAATGAATAATCGCACACACCAAAAATAGAAAACATGGGTTTTCTGTTGTAAATACTTGATTTCCTGTTAAGGAAATATTCTTTGTGTTGGTGCAGGTATGCTCTTGTTTTTGGCAATCTTTCTAAGATTTGGCTCGTTTCTTCCCCAATTCTTTTTTGAGTAATAATTGTATATTTTCGTGGAATATCTACAACATCTTGTTTTAAATCTGAACTTTTCAATATTCCATAAACCAAATCTTCTTCCAACTCGAACTCTTCACCAAGTGCATTCCGAAATCCACCGTCAATGCGCTCCAATTCCATCACTTTAGCACAATCGTGCTTAATACCTTGTCGCCACTCAAATGGACAAACGCCATCTAAATGTTGGTGTTTTTTGTATTTTTCGATGTCAGATGCAAACTTATTGTTTACCCAACCCAAAGTTACACGAGGTTTTAAGATGTAAAAATCAAATTCTTTTGCTGTAAATTCGGGTGTTGAGTTAAATTTACAAACGAATAAACTTGCATCAACAGCAGCATCAAATTCTTTCTTTGCATTAATTGTATGTTTTTCGATACCAGCAATCGGATATTTGTTCTTTTTTTGCTCAAAAACAATATTTTTTACAACAGAATTTTTTATCAAAAATACAAGATTTCCATTTTTTGTTGAAAATAAATCCAACATTTTCAAAGAAATAAACTCGCCAATGTCAAAATTCCCTTTGCCTGTAATTGCATCAATTCCTCTTGCGTTTTTGAAATTTGATTTTCGAGGTAAGTTCTTTGAATTGAGCGTTGAAAGTGTTGAGTTTGTTACCCAAGGCGGATTTCCAATAACTAACAATTCTTGGTCGTTTATTTGATTTTTAATTTGGTTAAAATCAAAATTAAACACATTACAATGATATAAATTTATTTGTGGTTTGTTTGCTCTTGGATTTTGTAGAAAATATTCGAGTAATTCAAACTTTAAATGCCATAAATATTTTTCTTGAATTTCAACACCAAAAACTTGCTGTAATGATGCAAAAGTCTTAATTGCTGACAAAATAAAGCTACCTTTTCCACAAGTTGGTTCAACTAAAATCTTGGGATTTATATTTTTTCTATCTAAATAAACGCAAATAGATTCGGTAAGTTTTTTATTGGTTTGAAAATCACCATACTCAGCGCGATTTTCGGCAACGGTATTGTGATTGATTTTCAATGTTTGTTGAAATTGGATAAAGTCGTCTTCTTTTTTAAAGAAAACAACAATACCTGTTTTATCATTCAAAATAAAGTTAGCCATTTTGAATGAAGTAAATAGCTCTCTCTTAAAAAAAGAAATAGCCTCAAAACCGATATGTACAGAATCGAAAATCATGTCAGCTTTTATCTATGATTTTGGTAATTCCCGAAACTGTATCTTTAAGCATTACAATTCTGCCGTATTGCAAACGCCATTGTAAAGCATTAGAAATAGTGAGATAGCCGACTTTTGGCGGATTTTTCAAAATATGTTCTGCCAAATTAATAAGTGTAATTTCATCAGCAGGTATATTACGGTCGTTCAAATAAGCAGAAACATCTTCTGCATTGGCTTTATTAGCAATCATCTGCAATAATGCAGTTGTCGTTTGATAATCAGCTGTCCGCTCTTCTTCAATAAACGAGCAACTTACGAAATCTAATAGTGCTGTTTTGGTTTTTGCGTCATCTTGCTTGTCGTAAACAAACACCAATAAATTATAACCCAAACCAAAAATCTTTTGCTGTGCGTTTTTGAATGGACAAGAAGATTGCGGTTGCTTGATTGAAGTAACTTTTATCTCAGTGTTGATTTCTACGGAAGGCAAATCTATCTCGCTTGCCGAACTGCCAATCTCTGTGTTATACTTTTCAAGCAGAAAATCTTTGAACTTATGCTCAATGTATGTGCCAACGGCCTTGCCATCAGTTATGCCGAAGAGTTCACGATTGGGATTCCTTGATTCTTGCTCACAAAATTCTTTTGCAAGAGTAATTAGATTTTTTATTGTGAGAGGATGCTTTGTCATATTGCTCGAACTTTTATTTATACAAAGGTACTGCTTTTGTATTACAACTCCCTCTTGAAAAAATCCACTACTTTCTTATACAAATACGTCCGGTTATGCTGTCCTAAAATAGAATGATTCCTATCGGGGAAAACAAACAAATCGAATTGCTTGTCGGCAGCAATCAGAGCATCGGCATACTCCATTGTGTTCTGAAAATGCACATTGTCGTCAGCCGAACCGTGTATAATCAACAAATTGCCCGATAATTTATCCGCCAATGCAATAGCCGAACCGGCGGTGTATCCTTCATTGTTTTGCTGCGGAGTGCGCATAAACCGCTCGGCATAAACCGAATCGTAGAATCGCCAATCGGTAACCGGAGCTATTGCCACACCGGCTTTGAAAACATTACCGCTGCTCATACTCATCAGCACATTGTATCCGCCGTAGCTCCAGCCCCAAATCCCCATCCGGCTATCGTCGATGTAGGGAAACGAAGCTAAATAACGGGCTGCTGCTATTTGGTCGGCAGACTCTTTTAGGCCTAAATTCAGGTAGGTACTTTTCTTGAAAGCTTCGCCTCTGCCTCCTGTTCCGTGTCCATCTACACATGCAACTACAAAACCTTGCGTAAGCAAATAGTCTGTCCAATCGATAATAAATTTATCCAATACCTCTTGCGAACCGGGACCACTGTATTGCACCATTACCAACGGATATTTCTTGCCCGATTCAAATTCTGCGGGTTTCTTTATCCAAGCATTCAATGAGGTGCTGTCGCCGGTTCCGATGGTTATAAATTCTTTAGGAGGCAAGTTAAGCGTTGCTATTTTGGTTTTTAGTTCACTGTTGTCTTCTATCGTTTTCAAGAGTTTACCGTTGGTATCATGCAAGGTGAAGACGGCAGGCGTGTTTGCATCCGACCACCGATTAACGAAATATTTTCCGTTTTGGCCAAATGATGCCGAGTTGTAACCCGTTTGAGACGAAAGTTTGGTTTTTGTACCTTTCAATAGATCCACTTTGTAAACCGAGCGTCGCAAAGGGCTTTCGTCTGCCGCTTCGTAAAACACCGTTTTTGTTTCGGGATTAACGGCTGCTATTTTCGTTACGTCGTATTCGCCCGATGTCAGTTGCTTCTGTAAAACACCCGAAAGAGAATAGCTATATACCTGCGAATAGCCGTTCCTTTCGCTCAGAAAAACAAAACCGTCGGGCATAAAATGAATGGAGGGAATCAGTCCGTCGTCGATATATTTGTCGTTTGTTTCGTGCAAAATAAGGCGACTGACAGCCGAACGCGGATTGACGGAATACATATTAAAAATATTCTGCTCGCGATTGAAAGTCATTACAGTCAATTGCGATTCGGCTACAAAAGCAATACGTGGAATATATTCGGTTTCTTGTGCAGGAACATTCATCGGGCGAATCGTTTTTGCCTCAATGTCGAATACCTGACAACTGACTTTTGAATTAACCTGTCCGGCTTTGGGATACTTAAACGAGCGGAATTGAGGATATAAATCGTGGTGATAATCTTGAAACGAGAATAGTGGAACCGCCGTTTCGTCGAAGCGAACAAAAGCCAG
>JAITVC010000279.1 GCA_031286005.1 Bacteroidales bacterium | reverse complement strand
CCGATGGACTATCGCGGACGTCAAAGCGAATACGTGGATTTGATTGTGAACGAAATGTTGCCACGTGTGGCGGAAGAAAAGTTGGCCGATTTTGTGGATGTATTTTGCGACAAGGGATTTTTTACGGTTGAGGAAACCGATAAAATCTTGAATGCTGCTGCGAAATACGGCATTCGTCCGAAAATTCATGCTAATGAATTGGATTATTCCGGAGGTATTCAAGTTGGTGTAAAATATAATGCTTTGTCGGTAGATCATTTGGAATACGTAGGCGATGCGGAAATTGAATGTCTGTTGAACTCGGAAACAATGCCAACGGTTTTGCCCGGCGCTGCGTTCTTTTTAGAGATGCCGCTTTCGCCAGTTCGCAAAATGATGGAAGCAGGCTTACCGGTAGCGTTGGCAAGTGATTTCAATCCGGGCTCGTCGCCATCGGGAAATATGCAGTTTGTTCAATCGTTGGGCTGTATCAAATATCGTATGTTGCCCGAAGAAGTTATCAATGCAACCACCATAAACACTGCGTATGCCATGGGGTTGAGCGATCAACTCGGAAGCATTGCCAAAGGAAAAACGGCGAATGTCTTTATTACAAAACCAATTCCGAATTATGAATTTATGCCGTATTCGTATGGAAATAATAAGGTGGAAACAGTGATTTTGCGAGGAAAAATTGTAAAATAATAACAAAAACAAAAAATATGAAACAACTAATCGAATGTGTCCCTAATTTCAGCGAGGGACGAAACATGGATGTGATGAAACAAATCACGAATGAAATTGAAAAAATTGATGGTGTGAAACTTTTGGATGTGGATCCGGGATTTGCTACAAACCGCACGGTGGTAACATTTGTAGGCACGCCCGATGAAGTGGTAGAGGCCGCTTTTCAAGCCATTAAAAAAGCCGGCGAAGTGATTGATATGCGCACTCACAAAGGCGAACACCCACGCTTTGGCGCCACAGATGTGTGTCCGTTTATTCCGGTGTCGAATATTTCGATGGAAGAAACGGCGAGATATGCGCACAAATTGGCGAAGCGGGTAGGAGAGGAGCAGGGCATTCCCGTGTATTGCTACGAAAACGCCGCACAAGAGGACAAACGTCGCAATTTGGCCAGTTGCCGTGCAGGCGAATATGAAGGTCTTGGAAAGAAATTATCCGACCCGAATTGGAAACCGGATTACGGTCCTGCCGAATTTAACGAACGAGTTGTAACAACAGGTGCTACGGCAATTTCGGCACGTGATTTTTTGGTTGCGATTAATTATAATTTGAATACAACATCCACACGTCGTGCCAATGCAATTGCGTTTGATGTTCGTGAAAAAGGCCGTCCTGCAAGGGAAGGCGGAAGTGTTACCGGCAAACCGCTTGTGGACGAAAAAGGCAAGCCTGTGATGATTCCCGGCACGTTGAAAGCAACGAAAGCCATCGGTTGGTATATCGAAGAATACGGTGTTGCACAAGTGTCAATGAATATCACGAATATTTCTGTAACGCCTGTTCATACGGCGTTTGAGGAAGTTTGCAAGAAAGCGCAAGAGCGTGGTATTCGTGTAACCGGATCGGAAATTGTAGGTTTAGTACCGAAGAAATGTATGATTGATGCGGGAAAATATTTCTTGAAGAAACAGCAACGTTCGGTCGGCGTGTCGGAAGACGAATTGATTAAAATTGCTGTAAAATCTATGGGTTTGGACGATTTGAAACCTTACAATCCGCAAGAGCGCATCATCGAATATTTGTTGGATGCCGAAAATAAATCAAAGAAATTAATTGACCTAACCTGCAAAGGTTTTGCCGACGAAACCGCTTCGGAATCTCCTGCGCCGGGCGGTGGCTCAATCTCCGCTTATATGGGCGCACTGGGCGCTTCGTTGGGAACGATGGTAGCGAATTTATCTTCTCACAAAGCCGGTTGGGACGACCGTTGGGAAGAGTTCTCAAACTGGGCGGAAAAAGGACAAGCGTTGAAAGATGAGTTGTTGTTTTTGGTGGATGAGGACACTCATTCGTTCAACAAAATTATGGATGCCTTCGGTTTGCCGAAAGGCTCGGATGCAGAGAAAGCCGCACGGACACAAGCCATTCAAGAGGCTACGAAATACGCCATCGAAGTGCCGTTTCGCACGATGCAAGCCGCATTCAACGTGTTTGAACTTTGCAAAGCGATGACTGAAATCGGCAATCCCAATTCCGTAACGGATGCAGGCGTTGGCGCCTTGTGCGCACGTTCGGCCGTTATTGGCGCTTTCTATAACGTCAAAATCAATTGCGGCGGCTATAAAGATAAAACGTTTGTTGATGATATTGTCGCGAAAGGCAACGCCATTCAAGCGGAAGCAATCGAATTAGAAGCCGAAATTATGAAAATCGTGGAATCTAAAATTGCATAAAATATGTATGGGCAGACTTACGTGTCTGCCCTTTTTTACTCCATCCTAATAACACCAAGCACAATACTTACGCTCATGATTTTCGATTTAGGGATTGAAAATTCGGGATAGTATTTTTCATTATCGGATTTGCAGATTACGCAGTTTTTATCTTCTTTATCCTCGAAAAGCCGTTTGACGATTAAGCCTTGCGAAGTGCTTAAAACGTAGGCCTTACCCCATTGAATAAAAGTTAATTCCGGTAATTTTTTGCAGGCGAGGATATCGCCATTATTATAGGTCGGAACCATGGACGAACCGCTGAAATGAGTTAGAAAATCAACGCCTTGATGAGAGAATTCCGGCACTCTGTACTCTTCACATCGCTCACACGTTATCGTGTTATTATTACTCTTGAAAGTAACTATGGCTTCGGTAGAAATTTTAGGAATTCCTCCACTATTTTGAACTGTGGCAAGTTTATCGGGCTTAAATTTTAGCATTTCCCCTTCTCCTGTTTCAAGCCAGTCTATATTTATAGAATGATCTTTATCAAGTATTCTTTTTATAGAATTTGATACTTTTACACCATTCTTTATTCTATATATATCGGA
>JAITVC010000166.1 GCA_031286005.1 Bacteroidales bacterium | reverse complement strand
AAACGTCGCAAAGTTACAAAAAAAATCAAAAATGAACAACGAAAGATGAAAAATTAATAGCACAACCACATCAAAAATCAAAAAATAAGACGATAAATCCGGTAAATCTCTCATTGGTCAGTGTTTCCTAACGCCGCTCTTTTTATTCCGGCAGACATCGCCTTATGATATTTTGTCAGTCAACAGGCTGGAAATTTTGGCTACTTTATACGGGTGAAATTTGCAACGGAGGATGAACGAAAGATCAACGAAGGATCAATATAGGATAAATACAGGATCAATATAGGATACCTTCCACGAAAAATGGTGCTAAAAAGTGTCATCTTTTTTTGTTTTTCACTATTCATTATTTTTCGTATCTTTGCAAAACTAAACCTTGTATTTATGGCCAAACAAAAAACCGTATTCTTTTGTAAAAATTGTGGGGCTCAATCGCCCAAATGGATTGGTAAATGCCCGTCGTGCGGGGAATGGAACACTTATATCGAAGAGATTGTGCAACGAGAGGAAAAAGCCGTATGGAAAACGTCCGTTGGTTTCACAAAAGTGGCTAAACCGCAGTTGGTGGCCGAAATTAGCGCCGATCAGCAAGCTCGTATCAACACTTATAACGGCGAACTTAACCGTGTGCTGGGCGGAGGATTGGTGGCAGGCTCGCTGGTGCTGGTGGGTGGCGAGCCGGGCATTGGAAAGTCCACGCTTATGTTGCAGGTGGCTCTGCAAATGAAAAATCAAAAAGTGCTGTATGTAAGCGGCGAGGAAAGCGAACAACAACTCAAAATGCGTGCCGACCGTTTGGGCTTGACCAGTGCGCCGTGCTATATTCTGAACGAGACCTCAACCACGAATATCTTTCAGCAAATCGCCGAGCTGTCGCCAAGTATGGTGGTTATCGACTCCATCCAAACCTTGCATACCGACCATGTCGATTCTTCGGCAGGCAGCATTTCGCAAATCAAGGAATGTGCCGCCGAACTGCAAAAATACGCCAAACAGTCAAATGTGCCGGTGTTCATCATCGGACATATCACGAAAGACGGCAGCATTGCCGGTCCGAAACTTTTGGAACACATGGTGGATACGGTGTTGCAGTTTGAGGGCGACCGCAATCACGGCTATCGGATTTTACGCTCCATCAAAAACCGTTTTGGCTCTACATCTGAGTTGGGCATCTTCGAAATGCAAAGTTCGGGATTGCGCGAAGTGCCTAATCCTTCCGAAATTCTGCTGTCGCAGCGCGATGAACAGTTCAGCGGAACGGCCATTGCCGCAACCATCGAGGGCGCCCGCCCGATGCTAATCGAAATTCAAGCCTTAGTGAGTTCTGCTGCTTACGGCACACCGCAACGCTCGGCCACAGGATTTGATTTGCGGCGTTTGAATATGTTGCTCGCTGTGCTCGAAAAACGTTGTGGTTTCAAACTGTCTGCAAAAGATGTGTTTTTGAATATTGCAGGCGGTATTCGGGTGGACGACCCTGCGATAGATTTGGCTGTGGTTACAGCCATCCTGTCATCAAACGGCGATATAGCCATTTCGCCGAGAGATTGCTTTGCCGCCGAAGTTGGACTAACGGGCGAAATCCGTCCCGTAACCCGCATTGAACAACGGTTGGCGGAAGCGGAAAAGTTGGGATTTGAGCGTATTTTTATTTCCAAATATAACCTCAAAGGGTTGGAAAAAGGCAATTCCAAAATCAAAATCGTTCCCGTTTCGGGGATTTATGAAGTGTTTTCGGAATTGTTCGGGTAATTAGGTGCGAGGTGCGGGGTACGAGGTATATCATAACCCATAATTAACTTCGTTGAGGGCTTGCGGGGTTCATAACTTTTTCGTATATTTGCAAACCTTATAAACTTTGCAAACCTATGAGAATACTCAAAACCTTAATCTCGGCCTTGTGCTTAACTGCTCTGACCGCATCCAGCGTATCGGCGCAAACCGACACTGTTTCTGCAACCGAAACCAAGAAACGGACAAGCCTGTTTCTGAAACCATCGCCGATTTACAAACAACTGAATGTAAAAGCAAGTAATTCTTGGAATAACAGGACAGGTATGAGCGACCGACCTGTTGCTGGACTTTTTCTGCCTTTTGGCAACTTTCGTGTGGAGGCTAACTATGGCTTATTGAGTTGCTTGGAGGTGGGTGCTTATTTTGGATATTACGACAGAGGGTATACCATACTTGGATTTGGAAGTAATGATCCTATAGACTTTGAGTTGTATTCTATGAACTACGGTGCACAGATAAATTTTCATCCGTTGGGATTATTCTTGAATCGAAATCGTAATAGATGGGATGTTTGGTTGGGGTTTAAATACGGACAACTTTTGGATAAAAATTATTCTCATTATTATTATCCTGAAATAAGACGCTGGAATCCGTACACTGAATATGGCTTTGGTGCAGGTTTCAGCTTTTTGCCTTTTAAACACGAACGACTTGGGTTTTTTATGGAGTTCTCAATTGGGCAATGGATGCTGAAAGCTAAACGTAATCGACCCGGATTTGATCCGATGGGGCGCACGGATATTCGGTGGGGGATGAATTATAAATTTTTGAGGAAATAAACAACATATATGAAACAAAACAATGAATACAAGCAATGGCTTGTTGATTTAAAATCAAGAATTCGTCAAACTCAAATTAAGGCGGCAGTTCGTGTAAACGAGGAGCTATTGCGCTTTTACTGGGATTTGGGACAGGATATTGTTGCTCGACAATTGGAAAGTGCTTGGGGTAGCGGCTTTTTTGAGAAACTAAGTACGGATTTACGGGCGGAATTTCCGTATATGCAAGGTTTTTCTGAACGAAACTTAAAATATTGCAAACAATTTTATTTGTTTTATACACAAAGTGGAGCAATTCTGCACCAAGTTGGTGCAGAAATACGCCAACAAATTGTTGGCGAAATTCCGAATACTGATAACAAACAAAATACAATTCGGCAACAAGTTGTTGCCGAATTAGGAAATCATCCCATTTTTCAAATCCCATGGGGACATCATGTGGAAATAATTTC
>JAITVC010000107.1 GCA_031286005.1 Bacteroidales bacterium | reverse complement strand
TACGGGAAAGTACACTTCTCTTTTTTCATTTGAACATAAAAAAATGACGCTACTCAATCAACTGGAGTAGCGTCATTTGCTATTCAATGTGCGATTTTAGAAATAGAATGCGCGATTTTCTACAATTTTAGCATTGCTTTCCATTGCAGAACGTATTGTCTCAACCATGCTTTGTTGGAACATCATTTTCATTTGCGCTTGAATCATGCTCATGTCTTCCATCACTTCGGCAGGAATGTACTGCATGGTTTGAATTACGAACACACCCGAACGGCCTTTGATGGGATTAGACAATTGATTTACATTTTTACCAAATGCCGTACCAACAACTTCCGGCTCATAACCTTTAGTACCAAAACTGTAAGCATTAAAATTCAATTGATCGATGGTCTCCACTTCCGCGTTAAGCGTTTCAAGAGCAGAAATAGAGCGATTAGCTTTGATTGCATCATTCATTTTTTCCATCAGCATTTCAGCTTTCTTCTCGTTGCGAACAGCGTATTGCACTTCTGCAACAGTCATGAGCTCCTCTAACGAAGGATAGCCTTCTTTACGGATTTGGTTAAGTGCAGCAATCACATATTGATTGTCGTATTCATAAATCTCTGGTGCTACTTGACCAACTTCCGTATTCTTTTCAAATGCCCAACGTACCAGATCGCGTGCGTTTTGCAGTCCGGGTAGTTGCATGTCCATTTCCGTTAAATATTCGGCTTTACGAACCGGCAATTTAGCCGCTTCTGCTGCCGTCAAAAAAGCATTCAAATCTTTGCACTGACCAAAGAATTGGTTAGCTTCCGTATAAATTGCTTTAGTTGTGCTTGCACTCGGTTCTATCGGCAGATAAACAAAAGCAACCATTACTTTTTCAACTGGTCTGGTTTTGCCTTCAATACGTATAATATGATAGCCGAACATCGATTCGACAACAACAATATCGCCGACATTACCTTTCACAACAGCTTCGTTGAAAGGTTTTACCATTTGACCATCTGCAAACCAACCTACATTTCCACCGGTTTCTCTCGTTCCATCTTCAGAATTAGTTCTTGCTATTTCTGCAAATTGGGATTGATCCCGTAAAACAACAGCATATAAACTGTCTGCTACTCGTTTAGCTTCTGCCTGTGTGCGCGTGCTTTGAGGCATTGCGGAGCCTGCATAGGTAATCAAAATATGACTGGCCGTCAATGAATCCGGACGTGCTGCAACATCTACCAGTTTAGCCATCTCATAGCGATTGCGACGAACGATGGGTTTAAAATACGTACCTTTCGGCGATTTAAATAGAAGTGAATCCCAAGGTGCATTCAACGTTTCTTTTTTCACAAACAGACTGTCAAAACGCTCGGTAGAAACAGCATTCACAAAATCCTGTAAATTTTGTTCAACTAAAAGTTCTTCATATAATTCAGTCGCTTGGTTGTCGAGATCAAGTAAATCTGCTTCTGTCGGTTGTACATCAAATACTACAAAATCCACAGAACGCGAACCTTCCGTACGGTGAAACAACGATTTGTTTTTATCGTAATAGGTTTTGTAATCCGCATCGGACAGTTTCACATCTTCATCTGCAATACTGGTATAACTAAGCGAAGCTATCGTAGCACTAACATTAGCCGATGATTGTTCGTAGAGATATTTGGCGTAAAACGACGGCACATAATACGCATTTGCAACCATGTTATAATACTTGGATTTCAAGCGTTCGTCTTTAATTACCACTTCCAAATCGTGGAACATAACTTGTTGCTCAACTGGTGCTTGATCAAAATTATTGATAAACATCATCACTTGTTGACGGTTGAACTGTCCGGTTGCAGGGTCAGCAAATGCACGGAATACTTGAGGATGAACAAACTGACCGTAGAACATATCGTTCATTTCTTTCGGTGTAACAGCTAACCCTAATTTTTTGCACGCATTACCCAACAATTTATCATTTACCATCGTGAGCCAAACTTGTTGGCGAATTTGGTATAAGTCCTCTTGTGAAATGTTTAAATCACCTTGAGCACGTTGAAAATTCGCACTCAATTGCTCAACTCTTTCTTCAAATTGTTGCACTTTGATTTCTTCGCCATTGACTACTGCAAATTTTGGGATTCGACCACCTTGATTTCTTCCTGAAAATGCATCTTGCAAAATGAATCCTGCGATGGATACGCCGATTAAAGCGACCAACCATCCGGAATGTTTTCTGATTCTACTGATTACTGCCATCTTGTATGTCTGATTATGTTGTTAAATTTAAAAAATAAGTCTGCAAAGATACGAAAAAAATTTGATTTCGTCAAATTTTTTGTATCTTTGTAGCAAAAAATCGACAATGTCTATCGAAACACTCATTTTTAACCGATTTATCCGGCAAAAAAATACCGGCTATACACGGCCCGTGGTACGCATTGCCACAATTGGCGTGATTTTGAGTTGTGTGGTTATGATTTTCTCGGTGTGTATTTCGTTTGGATTCAAAAACGAAGTCAGTCGGCAAGTTTTTGGAGTCTCTGGACATTTGCATATTGCACCCTACCAAACAACAGCGCAACTGCCCAATCCTATTTCACGAGATTCTATAGATTGGGAAGCCATAAATGCTTTTGTAGCTACCTCGTCCTCATGGCAATACCACAAACAGGCCTTTGCCACTCAAATCGGATTGATTAAAACCGACCTCTATAATCATGGCATTTGGCTTAAAGGCGTAAATAGCGAGTTTGATTTTTCGTTTCTGAAATCGTGTTTGATAGAAGGTAAAATCCCGCAATTGCCGGATAGCAGCATATCTAACGACGTACTGATTTCTCTGACCTTAGCAAAAAAATTACATTTGAATGTAGGCGATAAAGTGCGAACTTATTTTGTTTATCAAAACGATGTCAAAGCCCGTGCATTCAACATCTGCGGGGTTTTCGAAAGTGGGTTTTCAACGTTTGACGAAACCATGATGATTGGCGACCTGCGCCACATTCAACGGCTGAACGGCTGGAATATTGATGAAGTCAGCGGTTTCGAGATTATCCTACCGCAGCCGTCAGTTCGGGAATTGCCTCAATACGCCAAAATATTCAATGGCTTTTTACCACTCGACTTAGTCGCAATACCAATTACTTTTAAATTTCCGGAAATTTTCAATTGGCTGGATTTGATGGACATGAATGTGGTTGTGATTTTGGTTATTATGGCCTTGGTTATTGCCATCAGTTTGATTTCGGTTTTTGTCGTGATGATTATAGAAAAAACCGGTGAAATAGGTCTATTCAAGACTCTGGGTATGTCGTTGGCCGCCATTCGCCGTATTTTTGTTTGGAAAGTGATGTATATTGCCGGAAAAGGCCTTCTTATCGGTAATTTCATCGGCTTAACCTTATGCCTTGTGCAGAAATATTACCCCATATTCAAACTTGATGCCTCTGTGTATTACATCAAACATGTACCCATCCAATTTGAATGGTCGTGGTTAATTTTATGCAATATCGGAACACTCGTCATTATTCTGTTGGCCGTTCTTCTGCCAAGTATGGCCATTGGAAAAATCAAGGAAGCGGAAGCAGTGAAATTTGAATGAATAGTGAATAGATTAATAACTATCCTTTTGCCTTAATGTACTCATCAAACAAGCGTGCAACATATTTTCCAAATACATCAAACTCAATATTCACAACCGTTCCTTTTTGGAAATTGTGAAAGTTGGTTTCGTTGAAAGTGTACGGAATGATGGCCACTGAGAATAATCCGGGCTCAGAATCAACCACCGTCAAACTGACACCGTTCACGCAAATTGAGCCTTTTTCAACAGTAAAAAAATCATCGCGTATATCGTAGGAAAAATAAAACTTCCAACTACCGTCCAAAGCCTCAACCTTCTCGCAGGTGGCTGTTTGGTCAACGTGGCCTTGCACCACATGCCCATCAAAACGTCCGTCCATGCGCATAGAGCGTTCAAGGTTGACTTCCGTACCAACTTTCCACGCCCGTAAATTCGTACGGTCAAGGGTTTCTTGCATAGCGGTTACAACATATTGTTTTTTGTTGTAGTCAATTTTTACAACGGTAAGACAAACGCCATCATGAGCCATACTTTGATCAATTTTCAACTCTTGGGTTATGGGTGTTTCAACCGTAAAATGGACATTAGTTTGCTCGATTTCTATGGCAACGACTTGGCCTATTTTTTCAATTATTCCTGTAAACATAATTTTTTATATTATTGCATTAAAAATCCAAAAGACAAGCAGATGTACGACGTTTTTAATTCGGAGTCGGGATCTGGAGAAAGTTCTCGAAAACCTTTGTTGTAGTTGAGCGAAAAGGTTATGCCACTGCCAGGCAATTGATAGGCCAATATTGCACCTAAACCAATATCAAAACGTTTGAAATGTATTAAATTTTCACGAAATTGGGTGTTATCATCATACTTCCCGTTCCATTTGATTTTTTGAGTACTTTCCATAAGCATGTCGTCCGGATTACGTTTGGACAGAATATTAGCCGTTCCGCCAACACCAAGCGAAAATGTAGGCCCTGCACCTATAAAGAAATTTCCGAAATCTGTTTCGGCACGTGCCACCAAAAGCAACGGAAGTTCCAAGTAGTTGGTACGAAAAAGCACTGTCCAAGTTGAGTCGGCGCTCTTCATACCATCGACTTCGGTCGATTTTTGCGCCATGGTTAAGCCGGTTCTAACGGAAAATACCATACTGAACGGAATATCCACGTCCACTCCCAAAAGCAAGTTGAGTCGTGGCGTAACGGCAAAATCACCTAATTGGTCATTTTTCAACTCAAACAGACCGGCATTCAATCCGGCACGAAATCCCATATTAACTTGAGCATATCCCCATTCGGCACAAAGTAAGAATGTTGTTAAAATTAGTAGTTTTTTCATGGCATTAATCATTTAATTTGCAAAGATACGAAAAAAATCGTACCTTTGTCAAATATTTTTTTTATTTATGAATACTTTTAGGATTATGAACTTTGTTACAATCTTTATTGCACTATGCATATCAGCGTGTTCTGCTAATCCGAATGCCACTACGGAAAGTGCTTCATCGGCGTCGGCCGTTCAAAAAGCCACTATCATTTCGCAAGATGAATTTAAGAACTTAGTGATGAATTATGAGGCCAATCCCGAACAATGGATTTTCAAAGGAAAACGTCCGTGTATTGTGGATTTTTATGCCGATTGGTGCGGTCCATGCCGTAAAGTTGCGCCGATTTTAGATGAATTAGCTCGTAACTATGCCGGCAAGATTGATATTTACAAAGTGAATGTAGATAAAGCACCCCAACTGGCTGCCTATTTTGGTGTTCGCAGTATTCCAACGATGTTGTTTGTTCCGATAGATGGCAAACCCGCCTTGCAACCAGGCGCTATGGACAAGCAAACGCTGGTTCAGATTATTGAGGAATTTGTGTTGAAACCCAAAGAATAAAATCGCATTATCGTTTAGACGGTTTTGCACTCATTTCGAAAACCCATTCTCCACCCTTCATAATGTCATCATGCTTGATGAACGCCGAATTGTGTAGCTTTCCGTCTATTTTCAAGGATTTTACATAAACGTTTTGGGCACTGAAGTTTTTAGCTTTGATCTGTAACGTTTGTCCGTTTTCCAAATGAATGGTAATTTCTTCCGCATTGGGTGAGCCCAACACATATTCATCCGAGCCCGGACATACCGGATAAAATCCCATCGCAGAAAACACATACCAAGCCGACATTTGTCCGCAATCATCGTTACCACACAAACCATCCGGCTTATTTTTGTACATGCGATCCATAATTTCACGCACGCGCTGTTGCAATTTCCAAGGTTGTGATGTCCACGCATACAAATAAGCCACATGGTGGCTGGGCTCGTTGCCATGCACGTAATTTCCCATCAATCCTTCTTCGTTGATGTCTTCGGTATTTTCAAAATATTTTACAGGCAATTCCATGGTAAACAAAG
>JAITVC010000014.1 GCA_031286005.1 Bacteroidales bacterium | reverse complement strand
TCCGATCTCCCGGTTTTAATTTGTAAGATTTATCTCGCTTTCGCCGAATTGGCAAATCGAAATCCGCATTTTTACGCACTTCCCTACTGCGAATATCGGTACCGCTATACATCGTATCTTGTCGATAAACATAGCAGTGCAAACAACCCGGACTAAGTTTGGTGCAGCCGTGCCAAGGGTTCCAATAGTTAGGCATTTATTGTGTAATTATTTTCTTGCAAAGATACAAAAAATAATTAAAAATTAGCACCTGTTTTTACATTCTCTTTATCAACTCTGCAATGCCAAGCGCACATTCCGCAACCCGCTCATAGTTGACAATATCAAGATTATCTTTCGAGGTATGCGTAATATCCTGCGTAGCGAAATTCTCAATAAACCATTGCGAACTCACGGCGATGGCTGCACAACCGTTTTGCAGAAACAAACTGTGGTCGCCCTGATACCAAGGCAAACCTTCCACAATTTCGGAAGTATTCCAAAGGATTTCATGTAAAGCATCGCTGATGTTTTCGGGAAGGTTGAACGGCGAGAAACAGGACAATCCTTCTTGGTATCCGGCACCATCAATATTAATGTTGAGAAGGATGTCGCCGAACTTGCCCGAATTTTGTTCCACATATTTTACTTGCCCCGGTGCGCCGTAATAATCCTCTCCGTTGAATACAACTAATTCGATAGGATATTTCTCGGAATAATCTTTCAAAAGTTCTGCCAATGCAAGCACAACCGCTACACCCGTTCCGTTGTCTATCGCTCCCGGAGTACCGATTTTGGTGTCGATGTGAGCCGAAATAACAATGCGATTCTTGGTTTCGTTAACTGTTTCGCCGATGATGTTAAACGCCGTTTCCGGAATGCGAGTGGCCTTTGAAATCAGTTCTACCGTTTGACCTGCGCAGGCGAGCAGTTTTTTGCCTTCGGTATCTTTCATATATACCGACGGAATATCAAAATCGCCATCTTCAAACAATGGAAACGGATACACGCCGCCGGCCGTTTCCGAATTGCGTTCGGTGGTACAAACTAATGCTTTCGGATTGCCTTTTTCCAACACAGAAATGAGGTGCTGATGTTCCTCCGGATTCCAGAACGGAAACTTCTTCGGTGCAATTTGCTGTGCGGCGATTTCGCCATACAAGAGAACGATTTTGCCGTTGATGTCCTCCTTTTCCAACTCGCTCACGGTATTCACGGCAAGTAGCGTTCCCACTGCCGAACATCCTAACGAATAGTGCGACGAAAACACCTCGAACGACTGACCATTGCACATCAACGTTGCGCCCTCCGTTTTCCAGTCGATAACCGGCAATTCGGATGCTTCGACCTGCCAGCCGGATGCTTTCAATACCTTTTGGGCGTAGTCCGTTGCCTTGCGGTTTTCCACGCTTCCCACACGGCGTTCGCCAATCTCGGTACACAACTCCTGTAAATGCGATTTGATTTTCTCTGTTACTGATTTTTTGTCCATGTTTTTTAAGATTTAAATTTAACACGACAAAATTACAACATTTTGCTTTTCAAAACTTGTAAAAAAGGGACATTTTTTTTACGAAAAATGATCCGAATAAGGTGCGCAAACTCCCAAATACTCCGCAGGCGTGTAGCCCGAAAAGGTTTTGAAATCTTTGATAAGGTGCGGTTGATCATAGTAGCCGCATTCGTAGGCCAACTGAATAAGCGAAGTGGTGGGTTGAGTTTGCAGCACATGCAGTGCTTTCTGAAATCGTACCACGCGCAAATAATCTTTCGGATTGGCGCCCACATACTCGGCAAACACACGCTTGAATTGCTTATAGCCCAAACAAGCCGTTTGTGCAAGCGTATCTACGTTTTGCTGTCCGGCATAAATGGCTTGCAGCGCAGCGTTTATCCGTAGTAAATTGTAGGCTTTCGGTGCACAAAACCGTTTGAACAAAAACTGTTCGATGAAGCGCACACAGGTTGGTATATCGGATGTGTCAAAAAGACGGTTTCGAAATTCGAGCAGTTGCGGATCTTCCAAATCATCAACTGCAACGTTTTGTTCATTCAACTCAATCAGCGGCAAATTGAAAAATGCTTTCGCACCGGCAGGTTGAAATACGATACAAGCCAAATCAATTGTGCCCGAATACTGCAAATCCGTGTAGCCCGTTCCCTGTCCGCAAAGGAAAGCCGGTGGTTGCAACTGTTGATGCGTTTGCGAAAAAATCCGTTCGCCACGATGAAACATCAAACTCATCAATCCAGTGGGAATCACACGTTCGCTCGCCTGCAAACGCCCACCGGCCGTCAAAAACCAGTAGTGTTTCACATACGGCGAAAGTCCTGCCGAAGGTTGTATGATTTGAAATGTTTCCATCTTAACCGAACTTTACAATTCTTTCATTGGATCCCAAAATATAATTTTCCAGTTTTGTATTCTATTATTCTGCACCGTCACATTCTCTGCTTCCAATCGTTGCTGCATTTTTCCAAAAATACCAAAGGCATCATTTGCGGATAAAACACCTTGGCTATTGACCACACGATGCGCAGGAATATCGGCAGGACATTGGCTCATCGCCTTACCAACCATCCTCGAAAGGTTAGAAAAACCAATCGCTTTTGCGATGGCTCCATAGCTCGTAGCACGTCCTACCGGAATCAATTGTACAATATCATATACAGCATTTTGAAAGGCTTCTTTTTCAATGGGGTTCATGATGCAAAGATACAAAAAAATATCAATTTCTCAAATTTATTTCGGAATGAAAGCGTTGTTTTAGATAGCAATGTTGCAGAATTGTGCGGTGTGGAAACAAAACGCATCAACGAAGCTGCAAAAATATTTTAAACATTCTAAGTATCTAAAAACAAGCACTTGTGGAAAATTTCAACCGGTTATCTACACTTAAATATTCAATAAATACAATAGGTTTTGCAAATGCCGCATATTAGTGCGCGGACATTGCAGACTTTGCGCTCAAACGGGACGTTGTCTTTTTCTTAAAATTAGAAATAAGCTGTATTATTGGAAGAGGGATGTTTTGGGGATTTTGTTGAATAATTATGAAGGGCTAATAACTAATCACTGATTTTAATTTTTCAATTCTCAATTATTTTTCGTATCTTTGCACGATTTATCTATATTGACAAATTTAAAATTCACAAATTTAAAACGCATAACAAAATGGCAAAAAACAAAAAAATGTTAACTTGTGATGGTAACCAAGCTGCGGCGCACGTGGCTTATATGTTCAGCGAAGTCGCTGCAATTTATCCCATCACTCCATCGTCAAATATGGCTGAAAACGTGGACGAATGGGCTGCGGCAGGTCGCAAAAATATCTTTGGCGACAAGGTTAGAGTGGTTGAAATGCAATCGGAAGCGGGCGCTGCGGGCGCTGTGCACGGCTCGTTGCAAGCGGGCGCTTTAACGTCGACATTCACAGCTTCGCAAGGCTTGTTGTTGATGATTCCGAACATGTATAAAATCGCCGGAGAATTGCTCCCGGGCGTATTCCACGTGAGCGCTCGTACGCTGGCCGGACATGCGCTGTCGATTTTCGGCGATCACTCCGATATTTATTCGACACGTCAAACTGGTTTCGCATTCTTAGCCGCAGGGTCGGTTCAAGAAGTGATGGATTTGGCAGGTGTGGCACATCTTACAGCGATTAAATCGCGCGTGCCGTTCTTGCATTTCTTCGATGGTTTCCGTACTTCGCACGAGATTCAAAAAATTGAAGCGTTGAGCGAAGAAGATTTGTTGCCGTTGTTGGATCAAAAAGCGTTGCAAGATTTTCGTGATCGTGCGTTGAATCCGGAACATCCGGTAACTCGCGGCACGGCGCAAAATCCTGATGTGTTCTTCCAAGCAAAAGAAGCGCAAAACAACTTTTTTGATGTCGTTCCCGATATGGTGAACGATTGCATGGCGCAAATTTCTAAAATTACCGGCCGCGAATATAAACCGTTCACTTACTATGGTGCGAAAGATGCTGAAAACATTGTCGTTGCGATGGGTTCCATCACGGAAACGTTGAAAGAAACGATCGATTATTTGAACGCCAAAGGCG
>JAITVC010000005.1 GCA_031286005.1 Bacteroidales bacterium | reverse complement strand
CCCCAGAGTTAAAAATTCTGCTCAAAAGACGACTCATTTCCGGGTGTGTCCGAAGCAAAAACTTCAATTTTGTCGCCTTCCAAATTGTCATTCACGTTGGAGGCTGTGAATAGAAATTCGTAAGGAATCTCCGTTTGTCTTGCCGGGCCTTCTTCAACCACCGTTCCATCGCTGTTGGTGATGCGAACCATAACTTCTTTTACCTGAAAATCATCTAAAACTGTGATGATAATCTCATCATTAACCTTGCCGGAATAGCCCGCCAGGTCAATTTTCTCAATGTCCGGAGCGTTAAAGAAGTCAGCAATAGCCACATTGTAAGCAGATTTGTCTTCTCGTTCGGCCGCATCGAGATAATGGTCTTCAAGGCGTGCCGCTTTGGCGTAGAGCGTCGCTTTTTGGAAGCGACGGCGATGCTCTTTTTGCTTTTCAGTTTCTTCCTTCTCACTTTTGCGAGGAGCGGCCGATACCACTGTTTTACCATTTCGTTGACTGAACACGATTAAATCGCCGATTTTCCCACTTAGGCCGTGGGTGAGCACATTGTTTTTGGACTTTGCCATAACATTTATTGTTTTAATTTTGCCTACTCTTTGATATGGTTTTCGGCTTCCCCACATATATAACGCAGAAAAGTCGTTTTTTGTATATAATTGTTAATAAAAAATAGCGGTTTGTTGATAAATTGGCGGTTTTGTTAATAACTTTTCATAAAATCGGCGATTTTGGGGAATAAAAAAGCCGAGGTTGGAGCCTCGGCTTAACAGGTTTGTTAAAGTCTTAAACCAAACGGATTATTTGATAAGGTATGAATCACGAGCTTGTCAACAGCTTCTTGCATTCCATGAACAGCTATAGCACGCCTAACCGCATTACGTACGACTACTCTTCCGAGAGGTATTTCTACTATATCAGGAGACGGTATATTAGGGGGCGTAATAATCAACCCAAATTCTCTTAATAAAAGGTCCCGTACAGGGTCGCCAGCATTTCGGATTGAGGTAATCAAAATATCAATGGGTTTTATACTATTGTGCTTATTAAAAAAACTACGAAGTTTGGTTATTGAATTAGGAACGTCTGATTCTGTATTTATAATTACTCTAACGCCATCAATTTCTATCAATGCAATAAAATCCACTGTTGGCCTAATCGTTGGCGAGAATATGGGGATTGGCATAACAGTTGAGTCTATAACAAAAACGCCTAAGCGAGTGTTGTTTACGAGTCTTTGAAGCAGTCCGGTTTTTCCTGTGTCCGGATAGCCGGAAATAAGTAGTGTTTTCATAATGTTTTGTTTTTTGTTAATGTTATTATTTATTGAATTGTTTATAGCACAAAAAAACCGTCATCGAAACAATAATTTCGACAACGGTTGTTAGATTTCAGGAAATATATTACCTTTGCAAATTTATGAGTACGGGCGTTTCGACTTCGCTCAACGACCGTACTCCGGTGGCTGAGCGGAGTCGAAGCCACGACATCATTGAGTGGGCGGGTGGGTGATGGAAGGTGTGTGTGTGTGTGTGTGTGTGTGTTAACAAAATATCCGACATTACCAAATTATTTTGGCAAAAGTTATGAATATTTTTTAACAAGCTTTGCATAGAGTTACACATTTGGATTGGCAAAGATACTAAAAAAAGTTGAAATACGGAAGTTTTCAGAATTTTTTCGTACCTTTGCACTCTAAAACCTTTATCAATGATAGAACAGATTATCTCCAATCACACGGCAACCATCGTCAACGAGGCATTCGGCTTGGCCATTGAGCCTGCATCCATACAAATCCAAAAAACCTTAAAGGATTTTGAGGGAAACCTCACGGTCGTTGTTTTCCCTTTCGTGAAAGCGGCCAAGAAATCGCCGGAACAAACGGCACAATTCATTGGCGAGAAGTTGATGGAAATCTGCAAGGAGGTTACGAAATTCAATGTTGTAAAAGGTTTCCTGAACTTGGAAGTAGACTCTAATTACTACTTGAAGTTTCTTGAAACCAACCTAACAAATAGCCGTTTCGGTTTCGCCACTCAAACGCACGACCAACCAATTGTGCTCGAATATTCATCGCCAAACACCAATAAACCCTTGCATTTGGGGCATATTCGCAACAATCTGTTAGGTTGGTCCGTGGCCGAAATCTTAAAAGCCAACGGTTATGACGTGAAGAAAGTGAATCTCGTCAACGACCGAGGCATTCACATCTGCAAATCCATGCTGGCATGGCAACTTTACGGAAACGGCGAAACACCTGAAACAACAGGTCTGAAAGGCGACCATCTGGTGGGAAAATACTACGTCAAATTCGACCAAGTGCTTAAATCGCAAATAGCGGAAATGGTGGCCAGCGGCACCGAACAAGAGATTGCAGAGAAATCTGCCCCTATCCTACTCCAAGCGCAAGACATGTTGCGCAAATGGGAAGCCGGCGATGAGCAAATTCGCAGCCTTTGGGAACGGATGAATGGTTGGGTTTATGCCGGTTTCGACGAGACTTACAAGAAAATGGGCGTGGATTTCGATAAGATTTATTACGAATCGCAAACCTATCTTTTGGGTAAAGAAATTGCCCTAAAAGGCCTATCCGACAAGCATCTCGTGCAACACGAAGATAATTCCGTTTGGGCAGACTTGCGTGAAGATGGATTGGATGAAAAACTGCTATTGCGCAAAGACGGTACTTCCGTGTATATGACCCAAGATTTGGGAACGGCCAAACTTCGGCACGACGAGTTCAACGCCGAAAAGATGATTTATGTAGTCGGCAACGAACAAAACTATCACTTCGATGTGTTGAAGATCGTGTTGAAAAAACTCGGTTATGCTTGGTCGGACACGATTTCGCATTTGTCGTATGGCATGGTAGAATTGCCCGAAGGCAAGATGAAATCTCGCGAAGGAACGGTTGTGGATGCCGACGATTTAATCGAAAGCATGGTTGAAACTGCCCGTAAAACCACCGAAGAACTCGGCAAGATTGACAACTTCAAGAGTGAAGAAGCCAATGCGTTGTATCAAGCCATTGCTTTGGGCGCTCTGAAATATTTTATCTTGAAAGTTGACCCTGTAAAAAACATGTTGTTCAACCCCAACGAATCTATTGATTTCAACGGCAACACAGGGCCGTTCATCCAATACACCCATGCACGGATTCGCTCGCTCATCAAGCGTTCTGGACTTGAAAACCTCAATCAGAAAACGCTTGCCAATATTTCCATTCTCGATAAAGAGAAACAAATCTTGATGCTGCTGCACGATTTTCCAAGCGTTGTAAAACTTGCCGGCGACAATTACAGTCCGGCCTTAATCGCCAACTATGCCTTTGATTTGGCAAAAGAATTTAATGGATTTTATCAAGATATTCCTGTGTTGAAAGAGGAGAATCAAACGTTACGCGAGTTTCGTTTGGCACTGTCTAAATTCACTGCAGACGTCTTGAAGAATGCTCTTGGATTGTTGGGCATTACGGCGCCCGAAAGAATGTAGGATTTTTGTCGTATCTTTGTTATCCAATAACCGAATAATAAATAAGCAATATGAATATAATTATAATTAGTCCTTTGTTAATGGCATTGGTTATTTTGCTACCGCTAATAAGATTTTATCAAAGAAGTAGCTGGACAAAAAGGCAGAAACTGATCAATATCCTATTCTTTTCATTTTTATTTTTCTTGTTTTATGTACCGCTACACGAATTTAGCCATCTTATCTGTGGAAAACTGATGAATGTTGGCATTGTTGATTATCAACTTTACAGTAAATTTAGTTCAGGAAAATTTCAGAATGCGTATGTTAATTTTTCAAGCCTAACGACCAATCAACGTGCCATAACTTTAATCGCACCCTATGGAAAAGATATTGTTTTTGCTATTGTAAGTTTTCTTATTCTGAAAAGAAAACGAATAAAATCTGCTTTTTTAGTTGGCTTGTTTTTCTCAATTGGTTTATTGTTTTCTACATTTGACATTATGGATAACCTTCTTGGATATGTTAATAAGTTTGGTGACTGGAATAGTTTATCGAAAATTATTGGCTATTTTTGGACTTGGTTTATCGGAATTTCAATATTAAGCATTTCAACGTTTTTAACCTGTCGAATTTTTATAATATACAAAGGGTTTCCTGAAAAGAATAATTAGATGAATATATCAGACTGTTTCTATCTCGGCCACATCACCAAACCTTTCGGATACAAAGGCGAAGTGGATATATTTTTGGATGTGGATGAGCCGCAACATTATGCCAAATTAGATGCGGTGTTTGTTGAATTGAAAGGGCAACTTATCCCTTATTTCATTGAACATATCCGCTTGAAAGATAATCATGCAGTGGTGCAATTTCAAGATATGGTGTACGAATTTGTGCCCTCTTTGATTGGAGCTAAACTGTATTTACCAATGGCGGCTTTACCGAAATTAAGTGGCAACAAATTCTACTTCCATGAAGTCATCGGATTCTTGATGAACGACGTCAATCACGGCGAACTTGGCGTTTTGGAAAACATCATGGACAATGGCCCTCAACCCATCTTCCAGATCAAACATTCCTCAGGGAAAGAGATACTGATACCTGTTATAGATGATTTTATTGTAGAGGTTAATCGAGAAAACCGCAGTATTACTACGAATGCGCCGGAAGGATTGATTGAGTTTTATTTATCGTGATTCCCCATGGGCGTATGCAATACGCCCCTACATACCACCAATACACAAAAAGTCTTTGACTAAAGCAAAGTATTCATCCGAATAATTGTAAGGATTGTTCGGATGATTTGTTTTGTGGGAATTATGTAAGTAGAAGGACTGTTCTACGACTGTTTTTTGCTCAAAGCCACACTCTACAATCACACGTTTCGATAGTTTCCTATCTACACCAAAGATGTGCAAAATCTCATGAATATGCAATTTGGATTGGGCGATGGATTGTTTAAAATGGGGTAATTCCAAGGTTGGAATGATTACGGTAGATCGGCCTTGCGGCGTCAATAGTTTTTCGCTGCATCGAACCAAATCGTCGTAAGTCAGCGTTGTGGTGTGCCGTGCATTCGTGCGGTCGGCATCGGGCGAATGTAGAGATTTTGAAAAGAACGGCGGATTGCTTATAATGACATCAAAGGTTTGCAAACCCGTTTCAGCAAGTTCCTGCAATGATGTATGGTCTGCATGCAGGCGATTGTGCCAAGGGCTGTTCTTGAAGTTTTGTGTGGCTTCTTCTGTGGATGCTTTGTGAATATCTATCGCCGTAATATTGGCCGCAGGAAACCGCTGTGCCAACATAAGAGAAATTACCCCACAACCACAACCTATTTCCAAAATCGAATGTCCCGAAACATCGGCCAAACAACCCAACAATACCGCATCGGTTCCTACTTTCATGGAACTTTGGGAGTGCGATACGGAAAATTGGTTGAAATGGAACATGATATTAAAAAAGCGTCCTTCAAAGAAAGACGCTTTTCGAGATTTATCGCCGAGATTATTCAGCGGCAGGAATTTCCTCAGCCGGAGCTTCTGTAGCTTCTGCTGCTGGAGTTTCGGCTGCGGCTTCTTCAGTAGCAGGCGCTTCTTCTTCGGCGGGCACTTCTTCGGTGGTTACACCGGCTGCTGCCAATTGTTCTGCTGCCTTTTTGGCTTCTACTGCTTTGGCTTTAGCTTCATTTACTTTAGCTTCTGCTTCCAAGCGTTTTTTCATTGCAGTGCGAGCGGCATCTTTATCAGCTACCAACGCTGCGCTAACTTTGTTTTCTTTTTCAGAAACCCATGCTTGAAATTTAGCTTCTGCTTGTTCGAGGGTCAATGCACCTTTGTCAACACCTTTCAACAAGTGGTGTTTGAGCATTGCACCTTTGTGCGAAAGCAATGTTTTCACCGTGTCTGATGGTTGTGCGCCATTGCGCATCCAATTAACGGCTTTGTCCACGTCAACCGCAACGGTTGCAGGATTAGTCATAGGGTTGTAGGTGCCGAGCTTTTCAATAAATTTTCCATCTCGTGGTGCACGACCATCCGCTACGACGATGTGGTAAACAGGTTGTCCCTTTTTACCTTGTCTTTGTAGTCTGATTCTTACTGGCATATTTCTTATTTTTTTGAAATGAGGGGCAAAGGTACAAAAAATAATTGAGAATTGCAAGTTGTATTTGAGGATTTTTATCGCCCAACTAATTCTTCATTCTCATTTTCCCTTTTTCCTTTCCGGTTGAGATTCGCGCTTACACGGCTGTTTTCGGCATTCAGTTCGTTGGCAAATTGGGTCAGCGCTGGGAGTTCGGTGGTTTCCGTAAGCAGCAACATTTCTATTTGCGAATACATGAGACGGATGATGCGGTTGCCCTCACGGCGAACGTCGACCATGCGGCGAGCGGGTTTGTGGCCGGCTTCTCTGGTGCGTT
>JAITVC010000178.1 GCA_031286005.1 Bacteroidales bacterium | reverse complement strand
ACAAACTCTATTTGCACATTAAAGAGTGTGAGTTTAGATATAATTTGAGAAATCAAAATTTATTCGTATATTTGCTAAATAATTTAAGAAAAAATCCGCTATTCTAATCTTGAACCTTTTTTTATTATTGGTTGATACAAATTTTGCCCGTATAAAAAGTACCGTTTTTCGTGGAAGGTATCCTTCGCTCATCCTTCGCTTATCCTTCGCTCTCGCTCCGCTACAGATTTTCTTCAAAAAAAGTAACGTTGTCCGAAGTGTCCGAAGTCAGAATTTCTGCCCTACGTTTTTATATTTTTTCATTGTTATTCAGTTTTTTTTCGTATCTTTGTGCCATCAAAGTATTCTAGTGCACGGATGGTGCATGATGTTAGGGGGAAAGTAAGAAGACGGTGGAAACGGTTAACGGTAAAAGGTTAAGGGTGGGGGCGACACGCATCGCCCTTTATTAATGAAATAAACAAGGAAAATGCGTTTTGCACTAATTGGCGATAAACGAGAGGAGGCTCAGCCAAAACAACGAGGATTATGTCCTTGTTGTTTTCAGCCTGTTATTGCTAAATGTGGAGAACAAAAAGTTAATCATTGGGCGCATAGTAACAAAAAAAACTGTGATAGTTGGTGGGAAACAGAAACCGAATGGCACCGATCTTGGAAAGATAATTATTCTGTTGAGTGGCAGGAAGTGGTTTTGTTTGATGAAAGAACAGGCGAAAAGCATATTGCAGATGTTCGTACGGCTCATAATCTCGTAATTGAGTTTCAGCATTCGCATATTGACCCACAAGAACGTATTTCAAGAGAAAAGTTCTATAAAAATATGGTTTGGATTGTTGATGGCACTCGTTTACAAAGGGACTATCCTCGTTTCGTCAAAGGAAAAGAAGAGAATTTTAGTCCGACAAAACAACAAGGTTTTTATTTAGTGAATTTTCCTGACAAAGTGTTTCCGAAAAACTGGCTTGAAAGTTCAGTGTCTGTCATTTTTGATTTTCAAGGTGTAACACAGGAACAAGATATACTTTGGTGCTTGTTGCCGGGTCGGGCCGAAGGATATGCTGTTGTTGTGGCGATGTTACGCAAAGATTTTGTAGATATAACTATCAATAGGTCTCAATTTTTATTATCCGGGAAAGATCCTCATGAAATAGTAAGTCTTTTTGCAAATGCTATACGACAAGACCGGCAGTTGCAACAGCAGCAACAACGACAGCAGATAGCGGAGCATTATATGAGAGCCGCTCAACGAAAACAAAGTTGGCGGACAAGAGGGCGACGTTTCTGATTACCCGTTAAGCTGAGATTCCTATCTCGGCTTTTTGTTAAATTTCATTGCATTATTTGGAAAATACAGAAAAATATTGTAATTTTGTGGTGTCGGATTGACAATAAAGAGTTGTGAGAAGCGTTAAAAACTTCAATTGTACCACAACTCTTTTTTTTTATTTTTTGATGACTAAGGGTGTATCAATGTGGTAATGAAATGAGCCGTCTTTTTTTACTCTTACCGAAAATCGTACAATCTCAAGTTGGTTATCAATAATAACGTTTGCCGTAAAATTTAGAAAGCACAAAATTCCTTTTGGGATGTCTGTTTCTTTGGGTTTGCCTACAGAACGTAGTTGTCCATGTTGACAGATTTGGTCTAAAATTGTAATCAATGCTGCTTTTTTAGCGTACATTGAACCGCCGAAAGCGGTTTTGTTGGCGCCTCCTCTTTCGAAACCGATGATTATTCCGGTTTCAATGTTTATAACAGTTTTTAGTGGCTTTGTAAAGTTTTTTTGATAATAATTGAATACTATTTTTCGTAATTCTACATTTGTTGAACAAATAGGTAAGTCATTTGTTGAGCATTTTAAAATCATCATAACAATTTTTTCTGCAAAGATAATATTCTATTTCGAAAAATTTGGAAATGTTAACGATTTTTAACACTTTTTAACAAATATCCGTTAAGCCGAGATTCCTATCTCGGCTTTTTTATTCCGAAAGGTTTGTAATAGTAAGGGGAGTCTCGGCTTCACTTCGTGGAGTTTATCCTGAGCGTAGTCGAAGGGCTCGGCATGACGGGGGAGATTGTTATTTTGTGGGGCTTGTTAAGGACAGACAAATCTGTTCAAAATCTTCAACCGTCAATTGTTCTGCACGCTTGTCAAAAATGGGGTCGGTTAGCAGGGATTTATCGAACATAGCGGAAAGGGCGTTGCGCAGGGTTTTTCGGCGTTGGTTGAAGGCGGTTTTGACTGTGGCGAAGAATTGTTTTTCGTCGCAATTCAGGTGTTGGCGTGAGTTGCGTGTGAGGCGGATTACAGCGGACTTCACTTTGGGCGGTGGCGAAAATACGTGCTCGTGCACGGTGAATAAATATTCGATGTCGTAGAATGCTTGCAAAAGTACACTTAGAATGCCGTAGATTTTATTGCCGGATTTGGCGGCGATGCGCTCGGCTACTTCTTTTTGGAACATGCCTACCACGCAGGGAACGGCGTTGCGGTGGTCTAACACTTTGAACAGGATTTGCGATGAAATATTGTAGGGGAAATTGCCAATGACGGCAAACTCTCCGTCAAACAGTGTATCTAAATTCATTTTCAAAAAGTCTTCGGAAATCACGGTTAGTTCCGGATATTTTTCGTGTAGATAGGCCACAGATTCGGTATCGATTTCTACAACTTTAAGAGAAATGTCGGAGTTTTGACGTAGATATTTCGTGAGAACACCCATGCCGGGCCCTATCTCTAAAACCTTTGTCGTGTTTGCAGGCAAGGCCTTTACGATGTTCTCGGCAATGGTTTCGTCTCGTAAGAAATGTTGTCCGAGATATTTTTTTGCTCTAACGTCGTTCATAGGTTGCTGTTCGGGTAATGGGGTTGAAATAATAGACTATGCCGTTTGGTAGAAAGATTTTCACGCGGACATAGGTTATATCGAATGGGTTGAGGTTGTTTAAATCAAAAACCACTTCGCCTGCACCGGAATGGCGATAGAGATTGAAGCCGTAGTCGCCAATGATTTCGACGGTTTTCTGCGGCTCGTCAATGGCAATATGCAAACTATCATCGACGATTTCAAACCGGGTTACATTGGGCAATTGTTTGATGCGTTCAGCTTTTTGTTCAAATGTTTCGCCATCCAAAACAGGCATGTTCACACCGTAATGATGGCCGTTTTTCAAGGCAGTCAAAACATTTTGGGCATTTGTGTTATCGGCAAAGACACGTACAAACCGCCGTCCGATTTCAATCCATCGCAGAATATCGTGCGTATCGTCGCTGGCCAAAATATACACTAAATTTCCGTTGGATAAAACTAAATCCCAAGCGGGTTCTTGCAAATCATCATCGTAGTTTAAGACCTCGAACAGGTCGTAGCCTGTCAGCTTCAGAAGATCGACGTCGGTATACCCACCCCATGCCTTTGGATGCGTGAGGCAAAGCACATCGCAACGTGATTTAAGTTTGTTGATGAAAAACTGTTTGACGCCGGTAGGTTGCGGTAGCATCACGTCGAAGCCAGTAACACACTTTGCGCCAAGCGAAAGTTGGTGTGTTTTCTTGAAACTGTAGCCGTGTTCGTAAGCGGGGATATAGTCCGGCGCTGTGTCGCGAAACGGATTGATGTTTTGATAGTCGGAAATCTGAGCAATGTCGAAGCCCATGCGTTTGTAAGCATCGTAGAGCTTTTCCGGCGAATTGTTGCTGCCGTTGGTGAACATGCCCCAATTGTTGGAATGGGCGTGAAAATTCGCATTCCAAACGTTTTGCAAGTTGAGGTTTTGATAGGGATTGTGCCAGTAACGGCCAGAGAAAGGCGTGGTTTCGATGGTTTTCGCACGTGGCGTGAGTAGCCAAGATGTGCCTAAATA